>JAFGVJ010000029.1 GCA_016938055.1 Prolixibacteraceae bacterium | reverse complement strand
CGAAACCTGCCTTTTAACTTGATTTTTGCAGCATCTGCCGAAGAAGAAAGTTCGGGTCCCAATGGGATGGCCCTTCTGGTAAAGCAGCTCGGTCGCGTTGATTTTGCCCTGGTGGGAGAACCCACCCAAATGAAACTCGCTGTGGCTGAGAAAGGATTGTTGGTGATTGATGCAGTTGTGAAAGGAAAAGCCGGTCATGCAGCTCGGAACGAAGGCATTAACAGTATCTACCTGGCCATGGAGGAAATTGAAAAAATTCAGCATTTCCGTTTTCCGAAAGTATCTGCTTTGCTGGGCGAAGTGAAAATGACAGTAACCCAGATTGAAGCAGGATTTCAGCACAACGTGGTTCCCGATTCCTGTAAATTTGTGATTGATGTACGGACCAATGAATGCTATTCCAACGACGAAGTCATTGAAATGATCAAGCATTTGCTCAAATGTGAAGTGAACCCACGTTCTACGCGGCTCAATTCATCGGGCATTGAAATGGGTCATCCTTTTGTGAAAAAAGCAAAACAGATGGGAATAGCATGTTATGGTTCTCCAACGCTCAGTGATCAGTCGCTGATGCATTATCCTTCGGTGAAAATGGGACCCGGAGATTCGGCCCGCTCCCATACTGCCAATGAATATGTTTATCCCGAAGAAATAAGGGACGGTATAGAAAAATACATCTGCCTGCTCGATGGGTTAATTATTGAACATGGAGTAACGCAACATTTTTAGCAAATCTTTCTCTTTAATGTAGGGGGCCGGGATGGTGAAACTGAAAATGGCCCCGTTGGGTTTGTTGCGTTCACACCAAACTTTTCCGCCCAATAAAATCACATAATTTTTGACATTGGACAAACCCAGACCTGACCCTCCTTTGATTTTTTTCAGGGTATCGGCCCCCTGGATAAAAGGATCAAAAATCAGCTCATATTCATCCTCGGCTATCCCACAACCCGAATCGCATATGTGAAAGAGAAATTCACGTTCCATCCTTATACAGCTTATTTCAATGTAACCTTTTGTAGTAAATTTCAGGGCATTGTCAATCAGGTTATCGAATATGTGTTTCAGTTTTTCCTTGTCGGTATGGATCACATAATCGTCGTTCTCAAGATTGATGAGCAAACGGATCGGCTTGTCCATAGCAGCAATTTTCAGACTAATTTCACGTTGGACAATGTTCAATAGATCCTGTAACTTGAAATGTTCTTTCTGAACGCTCACTTTTCCTGCTTCGATGATGGAAAGATGAAATATCTGATCGATCAGCTTCAATAGGTTTTGACTGTTGTGCGTAATCTGATCGGCATAAATTTTTCTGGAGTATTGATCCAGGTCATCAGCAATAATCAGCTCGCTAAAACCCATGATCCCGTTGAGGGGAGTTCTGATTTCATGACTCATATTTGCCAGAAACAAACTCTTTAAGCGATTGGCTTCTTCCGATTTTTGAACAGCCAATTCCAGATGAATGGTTTGTTTCGAAATTTCTGATTTCAATCGATCGCTTTCATGCTCTAACTGGAGATACCTTTGTTTGTGATGGATCAAGGATTGGCGCAGAAAAAAATTCCTGATGCTCAGATAAGTAAGTAAAACCATTAAAATGGCAAAAGCACCCAACATCATGATGTCAGGTTTTCCTATCTGGATTGTTTCAAATGTTACTACAGTCAGGTGCTTAATCAAAACCAATAGATCCATCCATATTCAATTAAGCGCTCAATTTATAGAATTGAATGAGTAAATGCAAATTCTTAGTATTAAATTTTGCATTTGTCAGGTGATTTGATTTATTCAGAGGAATGTAATTAACCTAATGTATTTCCCATGACCTACTTTAAAGAAGCCTTTTTGCTGAAAATATAATACCTTTTGCCAAGGTTTTCGAGTTCCTGATGATAAGTCCCATTGACGATGGCTTTCAGTAATGGCCATCCCTGATGTGGGTTCCAGCTGGCAGCTCCGCTAATCATGGTGTAATGATGGGAAGGCAATTCTGTGATCATTTTTTCATTTCCGATGATAAGGTCAAAAGCAGGGATTTCGCTCGAAAGGTACTCATCACTCAAATTCATAATTTGGTATTGCCCGCTGCATGCCACCCTGATTTTTGCAGCTACCTGGGCATCGCCGCCAAAGCCAATGCTTGTCATATTATCCAGCGTCATACCCTTTAACTGTGTGAAAATCTGTTCTCCTTCGTCAGGTGAAGAAATGTTCCGGGTAATTAAGGAGAGATTGAATGCAAACAGGAGCATGGAAAGGGCAAACCAGCCCAAATGAAGTGATTTTATCAGTTTGTAGAAAATTCCAAATGTTAGCAAAATGCCTGTGGTCAGAAAGATGGCGTTACCCGGGCGAAAGGACATGGTTGTGAGCATGAGTGCCGCGAATGAAAGTATGATCACATGCAGCACCATAAAAGTGACGATCCAAAAACCAAGGGCTTTCTTCTTTAAAGGGAGGTTTTCGGCGACCAAATGACCCATCCAAACCGACAACAAAGGAATGGCAGGCAAGAGGTAGCGTTCATAAAACGATGATACAAATGAAATCAACAATACAGCAACCATTACAAAAAAAATGGTAAAGGCGCCAAATACAGAAGCTTGGGATGGACGCCATTTCTTTGCTTCATGCAGAGGTCTGATAAAAAAGATCCAGGGGATAAAGAAGAGTAGTAAAAACCCCAGGGAAAGTAAAAGGTTTTTTCCAATGGTGAACACGTTTCCCGAGATTCTGGTCCCCACCTGATCGTGCAGGAACGAATAGCTAAAGTCCTGCCCGTATAACAAATACATGCTGACAAACCACCAAGCTCCCAAAAAAAAGGCTGTGACCATGGATGGCCAGTGGAGTAATTTTTTGATTGAAACAGCCTGCCAGGGATTGAAACAAAGAAAAGCCAGTGCAGCTATTCCAAGGGCTAGGGCATGAATTCCTTTCACTCCAACGGCCAGGGCAAGCCCCAGGTATAACATCCAATGGTAACGCACCGGTGTTGCTTGTCCATATTTGATGAATCCGGCAACTCCCAATACTGAGAGGGTCATAAACAAACAAAGCAGAACATCGGGAATGGACCGGATACTACTCATGATAAGGGGAATTTGAGTAGCCGCGATGGCCATACCGATGTATGCCTTAGTCTGGTCATTATATATCAGCCGGCCAATGAGGAAAACCAGTAAGCAGATGGTGGCACCTGCCAGCAAGAAAAATATCCGCGAACCAAAAGCATGAATACCAAACATGCGATAACCTGCAGCAACAAACCAATAACTCACGATGGGTTTATTAAATCGGGCATGGTTACTGCCATCGATGGGCGTCAGGTAGTCGCCGCTTTGGATCATTTGAATGGCGGCATCGGTATAATGAAGCTCATCGGGGTAATAAAAATGATAATCAAGCGCCAGGGATCCAACCAGCAAAATGTAGGCAACAATGAGGAACCAGTGGGAATCAATTGATTTCATGCTGCCTTTCATTGATCAGTGTTGATGTGAATGAGATAAAGTTGCTCATAAACAATTTTGCCTTTTTTGATATCGATGGCCCGGGCCGGACGCCTTAAGTTGAAATGTGGGATTGCCTCAATGGTGGCTCCCTTGTTGACCCAATGAAGAACCTCATCTTTTCCTTTTTCATCGGCAAAAATCCATGCCCCTTTCTGGTCAATTACAGCTTGCAACTGCTCACCATTTTCAATTTGATGAATGCGTTGATTGGTATAAAACATGAGCTCGTAATTCAAAAAGAAATGTTTTTCATTGGGAGTTTTGTGAATCGACGTGCTTCGTTCGGCTTCTTTTATTAATCTTGCTTCAAGTTGACGTTCCAGGTTTGTCACATTGTAGTGATACACCTTTTCTCCATCAGAAATTTCTGAGTTGATGATGCGGGCTGCTATAGGTTGTGCCTGTTTTTTTAGCAATTGGGGCAACAGAAAAACATTGAGGGTGAATGCCATGGCCAGCGCCATGATCAGGGTATTCAAATACAGTCGTTTTCCCGGTAATAGCTTGTGGGTAACCGGGATGGCAAATAATAACAAAGCCAGTGAAATGGCTGTAAAGGGAATGCCTTTTTTCAAATGAAATAACAATGGAACAATCAGGATAATCCCCCATAAAACCGACAGCAGAAGCTGATGAGCCCGCTTCCATGGGTTTTTGATCCTTAAAAAATAATGCTGCCAGGCATTGGCTGTCAGGATGAAAAGCAAAGGAACCAGGGACTGAATGTAATGAGGCAATTTACTTTGTGCAACACTCAGAATCAGAAATACAACCCAGATGGACCAGAAAAGAAAGTGTTCCTGGGGCAGCAGTTGTTTCATGATGAACTTCTTGAACTGAAAATAAATCCCTGCACCAACTACAATGGTCCAGGGCAGCAACAGATAGGCCAGCGTATGCAAATAGTAAACCGGATCGGGGGTGGTCCCCATGTATTTCCCGGTAATGCGTCCAATGTTGTTTTCCCAGATGAAAAACCAGATTCCTTCCAATCCCTTTTGCTGATAAAGAGGGAGGATGGCCGGAATGCTTACTGCAAACACCAGGAGTATGAAAACCAACCATTGCGGTTGGTACAATAAACGATATTTCTTTTGCGAAATGGCATAGCCCACTATCGCAAAAAAAGGCATCATGGCACCAAAAGGACCTTTGGTTAAAACGGACAAGCCTACAGCCAATGTCCCGGCTATCAGGTAGATCCAGCGCTGCGTTTTAACGTATTCATACAGTAGCCATAACGACAATACTACATTGGTTTGCAAAACAATGTCGATATGAATATCGGAATTGTACAGCACCAACATGAGAGAGAAAGCCATCATAGAGGCAGCCATTGAACCGATTCGCTCATCATAAAGACTTTTCCCCAGACGGTAGGTTGCCCAAAAACCCAACAGTGAATACAGCAAGATGGGTAACTTGAATGAGAAATTGGAAACTCCGAAGAGTTTAAACGAAAGTGCCGATAACCAGAAAAGAAACTGTGGTTTTTGCAGGTAGGGTTCGCCGGCAATAGTGATCGATAACCAATCACCATTGCTAGCCATCTGTTTCGAAATGAATGCATATTTGGCTGCATCGCCGGTTACATTCAGGGAAAGGCCGAAAACATAAAAAACCAGCATCAAGCCGGCAGCAATCATAAAAAGTACTTGTTCTTTTCTGGGATCTGACATGGACCTTGCAATCAATTGGTGATAAAATTAAGCATTTCAAGTCAATTTGTTGCCACGATGTTTCAAAGGCTATGGAAAAGATCCGTTCACCAGATTTTAAGACTTTGAAATTGTTATTGTTTTATGGTATTTCATCGATTTGGCGGCCAAATTAACGAATTCTTTGTGAAAAGAGCCTATTTTAGCTTTTCGGTTTGCACACCTTTTCAATCATTAAGTAGCACTTAGTTTGATCTCTATATGAATAATATGAAAGCCAATAAGGAAAAAATTTGGGAAAAGGGAATTCCAGTGGATGAACTGATCGAAAAATTCACCGTGGGAAAAGACCGCGAAATGGACCTTTACCTGGCACCTTTCGATGTGATTGGATCCATGGCCCATGTGAAAATGCTTCATTCCATAGGTTTGATCAAGGATCAGGAATTACCTTTGTTATTAAAGGAACTGAAACAGATTTACAAGGACATTGCCTCCGAAAATTTCCAAATTGAAGAAGGCGTTGAAGATGTTCATTCTCAGGTTGAATTATTGCTCACCCGGAAGCTGGGCGAATCGGGGAAGAAAATTCACAGCGGTCGTTCCCGTAACGATCAGGTTTTGCTCGATATCAAATTGTTCACCAGGGATCAGATCCAAAAAATTGTTTCGTTGACAAGGGATTTGTTCGATGGACTCATTGAAAAGAGTGAAGAAGGAAAAGAAGTGCTTATGCCTGGTTACACCCATTTGCAGGTGGCCATGCCTTCTTCTTTTGGTCTTTGGTTTGGTGCCTATGCCGAAAGCCTGGTCGATGATCTTCTGTTACTCAATGCCGCCTGGAAAATGGCCAATCAAAATCCACTCGGTTCCGCTGCCGGTTATGGATCCAGTTTCCCCATCAACCGCCAAATGACCACAGATCTTTTGGGCTTCGAAAGTATGAACTACAATGTAGTGTACGCGCAAATGGGCAGAGGTAAAGTTGAGAAAACTGTTTCGTTTGCCCTGGCTTCCATTGCATCCACCCTTTCAAAACTTGCATTCGACGTGTGTATGTTTACCAGCCAAAATTTTGGTTTTGTCACCCTGCCCGACAACATGACCACCGGATCGAGCATCATGCCTCACAAAAAAAACCCCGATGTTTTTGAACTCATCAGGGCACGATGCAACAAAATTCAAGCCCTTCCCAATCAAATTGGTTTAATGATCAATAACCTTCCAAGTGGTTATTTTCGAGATATGCAAATTGTGAAAGAGGTGTTTTTCCCTGCTTTTGAAGACCTGACCGATTGCTTGAAAATTGCTGCTTACGCTATTCCTCAATTAAAAATCAATGCCCGGGTTTTGGACGATAAACGTTACGATCTGATATTCAGTGTCGAAGAAGTGAATAAGCTGGTCAATGAGGGCTTGCCCTTCCGCGATGCCTATAAGCATGTTGCCCAGAAAATTATGGATGGTAATTATGTGCCGGTGAAAAAAGTCAGACATACCCACCAGGGTAGCATTGGCAACCTTTGCAACAATGCCATTGTGGCCCGAATGAAACAGGTAATTGATGCCTACCATTTTCAACAGGTCGATCAGGCCATCAGCACTTTGTTGGCGCATTGATAAAGATTTATTAACAATTCACCAGGGTTTTTTCATCAATGTTGTACTTTTGTACAACATTTTTTTTGCTATTAAATTTTCTATCTATTTCATTAATAATTAATCGCGCCATCATAGCATAGAAGTGGTAAAATAGAAGATATAGGTAAAAAGCCTTGTTTTTCTGAGCAAAAAGATGGAAATATTTTTCTAGAATTGACGAAGTTCAATATTTTTTAAATGGCAGTAATTGAAATGTTTATGGTTTTTTTGCCGAAGATCGGTTTTGCCATAACATTTCGGGCCCGAAGCATAGAAATGCTTAGTTCTTCGATGAATGATTGAATTCTCGTTTCTGTTTTCTATTTTTGATTCGATTGTTTGGGAAAACGACTTTTGACTTTCAATTTTCAATTTTTACAACGTTTTGTGTTGAAAAAAGATTGAAAATTGGAGGCAATAAAGTAATATGTAAAATTCAATAAAGCGATGGTTATGTACAAAGGATTACCCGAAGCTCAGGGTTTATATTCACCTGCCAATGAGCACGACAACTGTGGGATTGGTTTTGTGGCCCACATCAAGGGTCAAAAGTCACATCGGATTGTAGCCAGCGGTCTTGAAGTATTGGCCCGCATGGACCACCGGGGCGCCACCGGAGCCGATGATAAAACCGGCGATGGTGCCGGTATTCAGATTCAGGTTCCGCATGATTTTTTTGTGAAAATTGGGATTCAGGTACCTGCACCCGGACAGTATGG
>JAFGVJ010000212.1 GCA_016938055.1 Prolixibacteraceae bacterium | reverse complement strand
TTCGGAATGGACATTAGTAAGTATAAACTAGACAAGGAATAGTATCACGATGAGACATAATAAGAAATTTAATCACTTGGGCAGACAAAGCGCTCATCGTAAAGCCATGTTAGCCAACATGACTTGCTCGCTGATTCTGCACAAAAGGATTACCACTACCGTTGCAAAGGCTAAAGCATTGAAAATTTATGCCGAGCCCTTAATCACCAAATCAAAATCAGATACCACGCACAACCGGAGAACCGTGTTCAGCAAGCTGAAAAGCAAAACTGCGGTGACTGAATTGTTCCGTGAGGTGTCACCACGTATCGCCGATCGTCCCGGAGGTTACCTGCGTATCCTGAAAACCGGACTTCGCCTTGGCGATAGTGCCGACATGTGTATCATTGAACTGGTTGATTTCAACGAAGCAATGTTGGGTGCAAACGAAGAGAAAAAAGCCGCTGCATCACGCCGTCGTAGAGGAGGCGCTAAGAAAGCTGTTGAAGCAGCACCCGTAGCCGTCAAAACCAAAACTACTGCCAAGGCCAAAGCGCAGGCTGTTGAAGCCGAAGAAGTGGTCGAAGAAGTGGTCGAAGAAGTTGTTGAAGCTCCCGAAGTACAGGCCGAAGCTCCTGCTGTTGAGGAAGCACCTGAAAGCACTGAAGAGAAAAAAGAAGAATAAATCTTTACCATACTCAGTAAAAATGGCTGTCTCGTAAGAGTACAGCCATTTTTGTATTCATTGGTTTGACCTTCCGATCAATCGGATACGACGCAAATCAGGAGATCATGGATGATTTCAGAAAATTATTGATCCGGTCAATCAAGGCTTTGGTATGAATGGGTTTCATAATGTAGTCATCCATTCCTGCTTCGATGCACTTGAGCTTTTGCTCCCGGAACATGTTCGAGGTTAATGCAAAAATGGGCGTTCGGTGCCCCACTTCCAGTTGCCTGATCCTGCGGGTTGTTTCAATCCCGTCAAGTTCTGGCATATGAATGTCCATTAAAATCAGGTCATATTTTCCCTGAATAAATTTGTTGATAGCCGACAAACCGTTGCTGGCAAAGTCAACCTCGAAAAATCCATCGAGACTGTATTGAAGCAACAGTTTATTACCCGAATTGTCGTCAACAACCAGGATTCTTGGTTTATCGATCATGAAAATGTGGATTAATGCAATCTGCAAAATTATTTACTCTCTCGGTTCAAAAGTACGGACATTCTTCTTAAATGTAAATAGCAGAATTTGTTAAATTTGCTGAATTTTAACAAAAAGCAGTTTTCCCCTTTTTTAAATATTGTATTGGTTAATTACATCATTATGAGCGACGATAAGCAAATTATTTTTTCAATGTGGAAGGTGAACAAAACCTACCCGCCTCAAAAACAAGTGATCAAAGACATCTCCCTCTCGTTTTTTCTGGGAGCGAAAATTGGCATCATAGGCTTGAACGGTTCAGGAAAATCAACTCTCCTGAAAATCATTGCCGGTGTAGAGAAAAACTATCAGGGCGAAGTGGTTTTTTCCCCGGGATACTCCATCGGTTACCTCGAACAGGAGCCCAGGCTGGATCCTTCCAAAACAGTCATCGACATTGTTCGCGAAGGGGTTCAGGAAATCATGGACCTCCTCAAAGAGTACGAGGCAATCAATAAAAGCTATGAACTGCCCGAAGTTTATGAAGATCCCGACAAAATGGAAAAACTCATGAACCGCCAGGCTGAACTACAAGAAAGGATTGACCAAACCGATGCCTGGAATATCGACAATAAACTGGAAAGGGCCATGGATGCTCTCCGTTGCCCCGAAGCCGATGAAAAAATATCGGTTCTGTCGGGTGGTGAACTCCGCCGGGTAGCCTTGTGCCGGTTGCTGTTGCAACAACCCGATATCCTGCTGCTCGATGAACCGACCAACCACCTCGATGCAGAATCGGTTCAGTGGCTCGAAATGCACTTGCAACAGTACAAGGGAACTGTGATCAGTATTACCCACGACCGCTATTTTCTCGATAATGTTGCCGGGTGGATCCTTGAACTCGACCGTGGTGAAGGCATTCCCTGGAAAGGAAACTATTCTTCGTGGCTCGATCAGAAAACCAAACGCATGGCCGTGGAAGAAAAAGGCATTTCGAAACGCCGAAAAACCCTCGAAAGGGAGCTGGAATGGGTTCGCATGAGCCCAAAAGCCCGTCATGCCAAATCCAAAGCCCGTTTGGGAGCATACGAAAGCCTGATGAACGAAGATGTGAAAGAGCGTGAACAGAAACTGGAACTCTTCATTCCCAACGGTCCGCGTCTGGGTAACATGGTGATTGAAGCCCATGGCGTTTCAAAAGCTTTTGGCAGCAAATTGTTGTTCGAAGACTTGGAATTCACCCTGCCACCCAATGGTATTGTGGGCATTATTGGTCCCAATGGTGCTGGCAAAACCACCCTTTTCAGAATGATTATGGGCATGGAAAACGCCGACAAAGGAACCTTTAAAGTAGGGGAAACCGTTGTGCTGGGTTATGCCGATCAGGCCCATACTGCCATCGATCCTGAGAAAACAGTTTACCAGGTGATTACCGGCGGGCAGGATGAAATCATGGTGGGAGGCCGGATGTTGAATGCACGTGCCTATGTTTCGAAATTCAACTTCAGCGGTTCCGATCAGGAAAAAAAATGTGGTGTGTTGTCGGGTGGTGAACGCAACCGACTTCATTTGGCTTTGACCTTAAAATCGGAAGCCAACGTGCTTTTGCTCGACGAGCCTACCAACGATATTGACGTAAATACCCTCAGGGCCCTGGAAGAAGGTCTGGAAAACTTTGC
>JAFGVJ010000211.1 GCA_016938055.1 Prolixibacteraceae bacterium | reverse complement strand
GTTCGAACCAACCTGGGAATCACTCAGCCAGTATGAGGTTCCCGAGTGGTTCCGCAATGCCAAGTTTGGTATTTGGGCACATTGGGGTCCGCAATGTCAGGCCGAACAGGGCGACTGGTATGCAAGGGGAATGTACCAGGAAGGGTCCAACTATTACAAATGGCATACTGCTCATTATGGACATCCTTCGGTAGCCGGATTTAAGGAGGTGATCAACGATTGGAAAGCAGATCATTGGGATCCTGAAAAATTAGTGGCCTTGTACAAACGTGCAGGCGCACAGTACTTTTTTGCTATGGCCAACCACCACGATAACCTTGATTTGTGGGACAGCAAGTACCATGAATGGAATTCAGTTCGTGTAGGTCCCAAAAAAGACATCATGACAGGGTGGGCCAATGCAGCCAAAAATCACGATCTTCCTTTTGGAATCAGCGTACATGCTTCCCATGCATGGACCTTTTACGAAACAGCTCAGGGAGCTGATACTTCAGGTGTTTATAGCGGTATTAGCTACGATGGAAAACTCACAAAAGAACAAGGAAAAGGAACCTGGTGGGAGGGACTGGACCCGCAGGAATTGTACGTGCAAAACCATGAACTGAGCAAAGGCTGGTCGTGGGACTGGGGGCCACTGGCTTCCACCCCTACACAAGCCTATTGTGATAATTTCTACAACCGCACCATGGATTTAATTAACAAGTATCATCCCGACTTGATTTATTTCGACGATACTGCCCTGCCTCTTTATCCCATTAGCGATGCAGGCTTGAAATTAGCTGCCCATTATTACAACCAAAATATGGCACTGAACAATGGTAAACTGTAAGCCGTACTGTTTGGGAAAGTACTCACCGATGAACAAAAAAAGTGCATGGTTTGGGATGTTGAACGAGGCGCTCCCGATAAAGGCCAGGAATTGCCATGGCAAACGTGTACTTGCATTGGCGATTGGCATTACAGCCGGTGGAGGTTCGATGCAAACGCCTATAAATCGACCAAAGAAGTGATATCTACCTTGGTTGACATAGTCAGTAAAAACGGCAATCTGTTGCTGAACATTCCCGTGCGCGGCGATGGCTCCATCGACGACAAAGAAGTGGCCATACTTGAAGGCATTGCTGCTTGGATGGATATGAACAAGGAAAGCATTTTCGACACACGTCCGTGGAAAGTGTATGGCGAAGGCCCCGTGGCCGAAACGTCGAACCCCATGAAAGAACAAGGTTTCAACGAAGGCAAAGTAAAATACACTGCCAGTGATATCCGGTTTGTGCAAAAAGGCAAAGTTGTGTATGCAACCTTACTTGACATGCCTACGGAAGATATCGTCATCAAGTCTTTAGGTAAGTCAGCAGGGAAGATTAAGAAGATAGAGCTCTTAGGCAGCAATGAGGTATTAAGTTGGAGTCAGGCAAATGAGTCGTTGGCTGTTAAAAAACCCAATGTTTTTCCGAATGATATCGCCCTGGTTCTTAAAGTTTATTTATAAAGGAAGCCATGAAGACTAGAGCGTCACTTCTGTTTAGTATTGTTTGTTCACTGTTTTCTATTGGCGTTTTGGCGCAATTGCCCTATCAGAACCCTGCCTTAAGTTCTGATGAACGAGCGGAAGATTTAATTTCACGACTTACCTTGGAGGAAAAAGCTGCACTGTTGTGTGATGAGTCAGATGCCATACCTCGTTTGGGCATCAAAAAATTCAACTGGTGGAGCGAGGCCTTGCATGGCATAAGGTATGGCACTAATGTAACTGTTTTGCCTCAGTCAATTGGAATGGCAGCAACCTTTAACGATCAGTTGGTCTATGATGCTTTTACCGCGATTTCCGACGAGTTTAGGGCAAAGTACCATGATGCCCAAAGGTCGGGAAAAGATAACAGTAAGTTTCTTAGCTTGTCTGTATGGACGCCAAACATCAATATTTTCAGGGATCCACGTTGGGGCCGTGGTCAAGAAACGTATGGCGAAGACCCCTATTTAACCACCCGCATCGGGATTTCGGTTGTTAACGGACTGCAAGGTCCCATCGAATCACGGTACAAAAAACTGTTGGCCTGTGCCAAACATTTTGCGGTACACTCGGGCCCCGAATGGAGCCGGCATACATTGAACCTGAATGATGTTAACCAGAGGGATTTGTGGGAAACCTACTTGCCTGCCTTCAAAGCGGTGGTGCAAGAGGCCGATGTGCGGGAAGTGATGTGCGCCTATCAACGCCTCGATGATGAGCCATGCTGCGGCAGCACCCGTTTGCAGCGAATACTACGCGATGATTGGGGCTTTAAATATTTGGTGGTTTCCGATTGTGGCGCCATTGCCGATTTTCATACAACGCATAATGTATCGTCAACCGATGTGCATGCTGCTGCAAAGGGTGTTCTTTCGGGTACCGATGTGGAGTGTGGTTGGGGTTATGCTTACCATAAGCTGCCTCAAGCTGTTGACAGGGGGTTAATTGAAGAAAAGGATATAGATATTAGTTTGAAACGGGTTTTGGCCGGACGATTCGACCTGGGGGAGATGGACAACGACTCATTGGTACCTTGGTCGCAAATTCCCATGTCGGTGGTCGATTCAAAAAAACACCTGGAATTGGCCCTCCAAATGGCCCGGGAGTCCATGGTACTGCTACAAAACAAAAACAACATCCTTCCGCTTTCGAAGAACGAAAAAAAAATAGCCGTCATTGGCCCCAATGCCAACGATGAACCCATGTTATGGGGCAATTATAATGGTTGGCCATCAAATACCACCACTATTTTGGAGGGTGTTCAGTCAAAACTCCCGGCAAAAAAAATAGTGTACGATAAAGGTTGCGACCTTGTTGAGGATATGATTACCCAAAGCCTATTCGATAACTGCTCCTTTGATGGAAAAGTGGGGATGAAGGCTACTTATTGGAACAACGTAGAGTTTAAGGGAGATGTTGTCACGCAAGAGCAGATTGTAAGCCCGATCCAATTATCAACAGCGGGTCAAAACCAATTTGGACGTGGAGTAAACCTTAAAGGTTTTTCAGGAAGATACGAAGCGGTTTATCGGGCCACAGCATCAGAGGAAATAGTATTAAGGCTTGAATTTGGCGGGAAATGCGAGGTAATGGTAAATAACGATACCCTGCTAGCAAAAGAATTGTGGCAAGTTGCGCCAATCAGGCTTCCATATAATGTTGAAAAGGGTAAAGACTATAAGATTGAAGTGAAATATGCCGCCACTTACGATTGGATAGATGCCAGCCTTAAATTAAATGTTGGCAGGGAAATCCCGGTTAATTTTGATGAGTTGATCAACAAGCTGAAAGGAATCGATTTAGTGATTTTTGTTGGTGGAATCTCGCCCAAGCTGGAAGGAGAGGAAATGCCGATTGAGTTTCATGGCTTTAAAGGGGGCGACCGCACCCATATTGAACTGCCCGAATCACAGCGCAAATGCATACAAGCGTTAAAGAAAGCAGGCAAAAAGGTGGTACTTGTTAATTGTTCCGGTTCGGCCATTGCCTTAACACCCGAAACCGAAAGTTGCGAAGCCATCCTGCAAGCCTGGTACGGAGGGCAATCGGGTGGACAAGCTGTGGCCGATGTGTTGTTTGGCGACTTTAACCCATCGGGCAAACTCCCGGTAACCTTTTATCGAAACTCGGAAAACCTTGGCGATATAGAAGATTACTCCATGAAAGGCCGTACCTACAGGTTTACCAACGATGCACTGTTTCCCTTTGGTTATGGGTTAAGTTATACCACATTCAAAATCGGAGAAGCCAGATTGAGCAAAACCATGATAGCGGCTAACGAAACCGTTCGGTTAACAGTTCCTGTTACCAATACAGGAAAGCGCGATGGTGTTGAGCTTGTGCAAGTTTACATCCGAAAAGTTGGAGATGTTGACGGGCCGCTTAAAACCTTGCGTGGGTACAAGCGCGTAGCGATTCCGGCAACAAAAACCCAACAGGTAAGCATTGAACTGGCACCGTCGTCATTTGAGTTTTTCGATTGGGGACATCGCAAATTGATGATGACTCCCGGCGAATATGAAGTGTTTTACGGGAACAATTCTGATGCTAATGTTTTGAAAACAATTAAGGTGACAATTCAATAAAAAAGGATTACTCGACGATGATGAACTTGAATGAGTAATATGACAAATCAATACTAATGATGATGATTACTGGTTTAAAAGAAAATACAACTCAACTATTTATCGTATTATTTATATTAGGTATTTTGTTGCTCCCGGGCAATTTAATGGCACAGGAAGAAACAATTAAAGTAGGTGCTACAACCCGAAAAATGATTGTTTATGTACCTTCAGGTATTGAGCAGAACAGGCCGCTTGTGATTTCCATGCATGGCATGAACCAGACCATGAACGACCAAAAAAATCAAACACAATTTCAGTCAGTTGCACAGGCCAATAACTTTGTCCTTGTGTTCCCCCAATCAGAAGGCTCACAGTGGCAGTTATGGGGAGACAATGACATCAATTTCATTTTGGCTATTATTGATGAAATGAACATGCGTTACGGGATTGACCGTGACCGTGTGTACCTTACAGGGTTTTCAATGGGAGGCATGATGTCGTATTATGCTGCCACCCGGATAGCCGATAAAATTGCAGCGTTTGCACCTGTCAGTGGATTCCTTATGGGTGGACCCAATACGAACAGTTCAAGGCCGGTTCCAATTATCCACGTGCATGGAGCCGACGATGGATATGTGCCCCATAGCAGGGTGCAGGAGTGCATGGATGCCTGGATTATCCGAAATGGCTGTCCAACAACACCTGTGGTTACCAAACCATATCCTGAAAACCAATTGAATTCGCAATCATCCAAAAAATTTTGGGGCCCCGGCGATGAAGGTGTTGAATTAGTTTTTATCAGTGTTGCTGGCGTGGGCCATTGGTATTCCGATAATCCCAATGGCATATTTACCAGCCAGGAAATATGGAATTTTTGCAAGCGATTTTCGCTAAAGGATGGTGTTCCTGAATTCAGATATGCCTCGGTTACAGACAAGTTCCCATCGCAGATACAGGTGGAGCTGAGCAAATCAATTGTAACTGCCGAACATTACTATGGTTTCACTGTGAAAATTGATGGGATTGTTGCCGATATTGAAAGTGTTGTTCAATGCGACTCAAATAAATTGGCCATCAATTTAGAATTCAATATATTAAAGGATAATGAGGTGTCACTTTCATACAACAATGGGAATGTTGTTTCTGTCAATTATGAAAAAAAATTGATAAATTTTTCTGATATAAGTGTCGACAACCTGCTGAAAGGTGCAGCGCCAAAGATAATGGAAGCAACAACCGATACGAGCGGCGATGCACTCATCATCAAATTCAATAAAAAAATGCAGTTACCTGCCAATGATCCTGCTTTTGAACTCAATGCCGAGTACAATGGACAAATGAGTATTCCTGTTTTACAAAGTTCATTCTTTAACAACGATTCTACCATGTTATCATTTCTTCTGGGCGATAAGGTTTATAGGGATTATAAATTGTCGGTTGCCTTTTCCATTTTATTTTCAATACACCTAATCGGAAATGCGCAAAAATCACAATCTAACCAGGAGCCTAAAAGGGACAAAGAAAATTTCGACTCAAACTGGCAGTTCCACAAAGGCGATATAGCCATGAAGCAGGTAGCCAGGGTGGGCCAGGGTGGGATAACCGACATTAACGTGCCGGTTATAAGCAAAACAGATACGCTTATTGACTACACTAATTTCGAAAGCAGTATGTCGTTTTTTCCTCCCGATTGGAAAGCAGTTAACCTTCCTCATGATTGGGCCATCGAAGGTGATTTTGTAGCAGATAACACTTTGGGAAGCCAACCCGGGGGCAGCGGGTATTTGCCCACTGGTATTGGATTTTACCGAAAAGAATTTGTGATACCCGAAAGCGAAAAAGGACGGAAAATATCCATCGAATTTGACGGCATTTTCCGGAACAGCACCGTTTGGGTGAACGGGCATCTGATGGGCACCCACCTGAGCGGCTATACGCCTTCAAACTACGATCTTACTGATGTGTTGCGATATGGCAATGAAGGCAAGAATGCCATTTTGGTAAAGGTCGATGCCACCCAGGCTGAAGGTTGGTGGTACGAAGGAGCCGGCATTTACAGGCATGTTTGGTTGGTTAAAACCGACAAACTTCATGTTGCCAGGTTTGGTACTTTCGTTACCACGCCTGTGATTACCGATGCCGAGGCAGGCGTAAGCATTAAAACCACCTTGATAAACGGCTACAAAACGGCAAAAAATGTTAGCCTCATTTCCAAAATAGTAGACACAAAAGGGTCTGTGCTCGACGTTCAAACCAGCACTCAGTCAATAGCCCCTTTCGAACAGATTGAAATTGCCCAAATGGGTGCGATAAAATCACCTAAGCTGTGGTCGCCCGAAACGCCAGCCCTTTACAAACTACTGACCGAAGTGTCTGAAGCAGGCAATATTGTCGATACCTACGAAACTACATTTGGCGTTCGCACGGTGGAAATCAACAAGGATGGTGTTTTTCTAAATGGCAAACTCTACCCGGTCAAAGGAACTTGTAACCATCAGGACTTTGCAGGCCTTGGTGTTGCCCTGCCCGATAAAATAAACTGGTATAAGCTGAAATTGCTGAAAGAATCTGGAAGCAACGGCTATCGCACGCATCACCCGTCAACCCCTGAGCTGCTTCACATGTGCGACAGTATGGGGATGCTTGTGCTGGCCGAGAACCGCCATTTATCGAGTTCCGAGGATGGGATTAAAGATTTAACCACCATGCTCTTACGCGACCGCAACCACCCATCTGTATTTATGTGGAGCATGGAAAACGAAGAGGCCATACAGGGTACGGTGATGGGTGCCAGAATACTGGAAACCCTGGTTGAAACAAGCCATCGGATTGACCCGACAAGGAAAGTGACCGCAGCAATGAACAAGGCCCGCAACGATGCAGGGTATAGCGACATACTGGATGTGGTAGGCTATAACTATGGAGATAAGCAATTGGCTTATGTTGCTGATAAGGAAAAATATCCCGATCGGGTTATGTTTTGTACCGAAGGCACAAGCTTTGTTTCGACCCGTGGCGAATACAAGAATAGTTGGTGGCCACAAACTTGCTCAAATTCAATTATATGGCAACCTAATTGGGGACCCTATCCGGGTGAAGATTGGGCCGATATCGTTAAGTATCCCTATTTGGGTGGTTTGTTTGTTTGGACCGGGTTTGATTATCGTGGTGAACCAACTCCATTTATATGGCCTGGGGTATCCTCTCAATTCGGGTTTATGGATTTGTGCGGTTTCCCAAAAGACGGATACTATGCTTACAAAGCAGCCTGGACCGACATCCCTGTGGTACACATTTTCCCCCATTGGAATTGGCCCGGTAAAGAAGGCGACAGTTTAAACGTGCACTGTTACACCAATTGCAACGAGGTAGAATTGTTCCTGAACGGTCAAAGTTTGGGAAGGCAAAAGGCCGAGCCTTATAAAAAATTGATTTGGCCTGCCATATACAAACCTGGCAAATTGGAAGCCAAAGGTTATACGTCGGGAAAATTGGTTGTGACTGATATTGTTGAAACCACATTGGCCCCTGCACAGGTGGCAGCCAGTAGCGATGTTGCAACGCTAAAAGCCAATGGCTGCGATGTGGCAGTTATAAGGGTTGCCATAAAAGATGCCAATGGCCGCGTGGTACCAACTGCCGATAACCTTGTAAAATTTGACATTGAAGGCCCCGGAAAAATCATTGGCGTTGGAAACGGCAATCCTAAAAGCCATGAACCCGATAAGGCCAGCCAGCGCATGGCTTTCAACGGCTATTGCATGGTGCTGGTACAATCTGAAAAACAAACCGGGCAAATTAAGTTAAAAGCCTTATCAGATGATTTGAATGGTGCTGAAGTTGTTATCAACACAAGAAAGTAAGCACTTATAAATTAATTTATTACAACAGTGAAAAAATCAAATAACATTCATTTTATTTTTATAGGCACATTGATCCTTCAAGTGCTCATTTCATTGAATGCGAGTGCACAAAAGAAGATCTCTTGTGTTGGCAACAGTATTACATATGGTTATGCATTGTCCAATCCTTCATCCCAGAGCTATCCCGGTCAAATGCAGGAGATGCTTGGCACCACCGATTGGAAGGTTGAGAACTTCGGGTCAAGTGGTCGTACACTGTTAAAAGCGGGCGGGTATTCTTATTGGGACGATCAACGGTATAAGGATGCCTTGGCATCATCGCCCGATTTGGTGATCATTAAATTGGGGACCAACGATTCGAAACGTTGGCTATGGGATTGGAAAGGTCATGAGTTTAAGAATGATTATCAAGCGATGATAGAATCGTTTCAAAATCTTTCCAATGTGCCTGAAATCTGGATTGGCTTACTGATTCCCGGAGAAAACTCCGACTGGGATATTTTCAATGCTTACATCAATGAAAAGGTTAACCCCAAAATTGAAGAGGTGGCCCTTGAAATGGGAGTTGGTTTGATTGATCTTTATACCGTACTAAATGAAAAAAAAGCTGAATGGTATCTTGATGACAACGTACATCCATCGGTTGCAGGAGCAGGAGTAATTGCCACAACGATTAAGGATGTTTTACTGATGACAAAACCCGATATCGATTTTGACAACAATAAAGTTATTGCGCCTGATGGAGCAGGATATCAATGGTACATTGACGGAATACCTGTTCTTCCTGAAGATTCCGGAGATAAAAAAGAAATGGAAGTTGTCAAATCGGGTGCTTATAAAGTATCCCTCAGGTTAAGTGTTGATAACCATACACGCATCGTTTCGAATGAAATGTATATTTCCGGAACGAATCATGTGGCGATCAACAAAGTTTCTAACGATCTTAAGATATATCCAAATCCAACACCCGGGTTCATACGCTTCCAGCTTGCTGACTTTGATGATGATACAAGCTTTATGATTGTTGATATGGCAGGGAAGATCGTAC
Source organism: Prolixibacteraceae bacterium (assembly GCA_016938055.1). Taxonomy (GTDB): domain Bacteria; phylum Bacteroidota; class Bacteroidia; order Bacteroidales; family Prolixibacteraceae; genus Roseimarinus. Next base: position 15,730 of record JAFGVJ010000211.1, on the reverse strand, counting down.
AGAATGGTAAAATATCCGGTTCTCAGGGAGAAATACGAATCGACAGTTTATCAGCAGGAGCGTATACGCTACAAATTAAAAACAAACGCATCAAAATTATTAAGCAATAAATTTTATTAAACATTACGGTCATGCAAAAGATTCATACAAAAATGTTCATACTAATAGGACTGTTCCTATTCACCACAAATGCATTTTCACAAGACCCTAATTTTCATATCTATATTTGTTTTGGGCAGTCAAATATGGAAGGCCAGGGGACAATTGAAACACAGGATAAAACTGTTGATGATCGGTTTAAGGTTTTTCAATCGCTTGATTGTTCGGGACTTGGCAGAAATAAAGCTACTTGGTACCCGGCCATTCCGCCCTTGTGCCATTGTAACACGGGGCTGTCGCCTGCTGATTATTTTGGAAGGACAATGGTTGATAATCTTCCTGACAGCATAACCGTTGGGGTAATTAATGTTGCAGTTGGCGGTTGCGACATCAGGCTGTTTGATAAAGACCTTTACCAGGCGTACGATTCAACTTTTAATGAAGAATGGTATTTATCCAAAGTAAGGCTTTATGATTGGAACCCACGTCAACATCTTATCGACCTGGCCAAATTGGCGCAAAAAGATGGTGTCATTAAAGGGATACTTTTGCACCAGGGAGAAGCAAACACAGGCGATAACAACTGGCCATTGTATGTAAAAAAAGTATACAATGAAATGTTAACCGATCTTTCGTTAGAAGCAGATTCGGTTCCACTTCTATCTGGCGAAGTAGTATATACGGGTGTTTATGCCGCAATGAATCCCATCATCAGGAAACTACCAAATACCATCCCAACAGCGCATGTAATTTCTGCTGAAGGATTGGATGGAGATTGGGCGCACTTTTATTCAGAAGGATACCGGATACTTGGAATGAGATACGCGGCTAAAATGCTTTCTTTGTTGGGTGTAGAAGCAAAAATTCTTGAACCTGAAGCAATTAGTTTTGAAGCCGAGTGTTCGGCATTTGGCAGCAATTGGAATGAAGTTAACGACGTAAATGCCTCAAACAATAGCTGTATGACAATTCAACCCGGATTGAATAATAATGACGAAGCATCGGGTGATCGAGAAAATACTATTCCATTCGATTTCACTGCGAAGTCTGACACAGTCTTTTATGTGTATGCACGGCTAAAATGCCCAACTTCCAAGAGTGATTCTTTCTGGGCAAAAATGGATGATGAACCCTTTGAGTATTTTGATAATCTGAATACAAGCGGGTGGGAGTGGGTTAAATTGAAAGGTTATAGCCTTCATTCAGGAACACATACTTTTGCCATTGCCAATGGCGAAGAAGGTGCCCAGCTTGATAAAATTTTCATATCGAATTATGACAATAAACCAAGCGGGAAAGGTACTGCTGCTGTCCGAATTTGTAACAATATCATCCATCAAGTACCCGGCAAAATTGAAGCAGAACTTTTTGCCGATCAATATGGCATACAAACAGAAAATACCGGTGACACCGGTGGCGGTCAAAATGTAGGTTGGATTGACTCCAACGACTGGTTGGAATATACGATTGATGTTGAAACAGACACTGTTTACAGCGCTACTTTCCGCTGTGCTTCTCCTGGTTCTGGTGGAGCTATTTCAATGTTCCTTGATGATGTAAAAGTTGGCTATATAACAGTTACTGGTACAGGTAATTGGCAAACTTATCAATCTTTTTCGACAGATATACCCTTAAAAGCTGGAGAACATACCCTGAAACTACTTGTAACCACAGGAGGGTTTAACTTCAATTGGTTCATGCTTGAAAAAAAAAAACTCAACCGGGATCGATGATGTTAAGGAAGGCCGACTGAATGTTTTCCCAAATCCAACATCAGGTGAAATAAATATTGTAAATAATAAATTTGAATTGATTAATATCGAAATATATGAAATTACTGGAAAGAGAGTATTCTCAAGGAATGTTGATCCTGTAAAATTAATCAGTTTCAACCCGGGATTACAGAAAGGAATCTATCTTTTAAAATTAAACATGCAAACAGCGTTCCAAGATTTCAAAATAGTAATTGACTAGTTTTATGAAGAGTGAAAAGAAGATTATTATTTGGGCCAAATCTATTCTTGTAACCTTCATTCTGACAGGAGCATTTTACCCACTTGTGGCACAAACCACCTATTTTGTTTCTCCCAAAGGGAACGACAAAAACATTGGGTCGGAAATGGCTCCGCTGAAAAGCATTGAAGAAGCACAGAAAAAGGCACGTGCAAACAAAGGTGAAGTAACCATCTTTTTGCGCGGCGGAGAATACAGGCTCAATCAACCAATCGTTTTTTCACCCGAGGATGGCAATGTTGACAAACACCTTGTTTTGACTTCCTTTCCTGGCGAACAGGCAGTAATTTCAGGAGGAATTCAACTGAAGCTCACGTGGCAACCATATAAAAACGGGATTATGCAGGCGAAGGTCTCCCCGAAGATAACCATTGATATGCTCATTGTAGATGGGAAAATCAGGCACATGGCGCGCTACCCAAATTTCGACTCAACAGCTATTCGGTTCAATGGAACATCGGCCGATGCTACATCGCCTGAGCGGGTTACGACATGGAAAAACCCTGCCGGTGGTTTCCTCCACGCCATGCACGTTAGCGATTGGGGCGATTTTCATTACCGCATATCCGCTAAAGACGAGCATGGCAATCTGGATCTTGAAGGCGGCTGGCAAAACAACCGCCCTTATGGATTAAGTAAAGAAAACCGTATGGTTGAGCATATTTTTGAGGAATTGGACGCTCCTGAAGAATGGTTTTACGATACAAATGAGGCCATATTGTATTATTATCCTTTGCCAAACGAAGACATTCACAAAGCAATCGTTGAAGTTGCTCAGCTAAAACACCTGATTGAATTCAGGGGCACAGCGCAGAAACCTGTCAGGAATATCACCATAAAAAATATCGAATTCACCCAAACGGCCCGCACTTTTATGGAGCATTATGAGCCGCTACTGCGTTCCGACTGGACGATGTATCGTGGTGGTACGATAGTTTTTGAAGGCACCGATAATTGCCAGGTGTCGGGTTGTTACTTACACAATTTGGGCGGCAATGCGGTCTTCTTTTCGAATTATAACCGAAATTCTGCTGTAACCGGTTCGCACATCACGCAAATTGGTGCCAGCGCCATCTGTTTTGTGGGCGACACCAATGCTGTGCGTTCGCCATTGTTTAATTATCACCATTCTCTGCCATTGGCTCTAATTGACACAATGACCGGCCCCAAAAACAACAATTACCCTGCACATTGTTTGGTACACGATAACCTGATCCACACCATTGGTTTGTTCGAAAAACAAATAACCGGTGTTGAACTGTCTATGTGCAAATCGATTACAGTGAGCCACAACAGCATTTACGATGTACCACGCGCAGGCATCAACGTCAGCGAAGGTACCTGGGGCGGGCACATTATTGAATACAACGATGTGTTCGATACGGTGAAGGAAACCGGCGACCATGGTTCGTTCAACTCCTGGGGGCGCGACCGCTTTTGGCACCCCAACCGCGATGAAATGAACCGGATAACGGCCAATGTACCTTCGTTGATTTTGGCCGATGCCATCGCAACGGTGGTAATTCGCAACAACCGCTTTCGTTGCGACCGGGGTTGGGATATCGATTTGGACGATGGCTCAAGTAATTACCACATTTACAATAACCTGTGTCTGAACGGGGGTATAAAACTGCGCGAAGGATTTTACCGTGTGGTCGAAAACAATATCCTCATCAACAACACTTTCCATCCCCATGTTTGGTTCGAAAACAGTGGCGACGTATTTGCCCGCAACATTGTAATGGAACCTTATGAACCCATTCAATTGTTGGGCTGGGGGGCCATGGTTGACTACAACATTTTTACAAATCCCAAGGCTTTGGCTGAGGCCACTAATGTGGGAATCGACAAACATTCAATAGTATATCCTGTTGATTTTCAATACCCAGACAATGGCGATTTTAGGGTAAAGAACAGTACTACGGATGTTTTTCGTATGGGCTTCCTGAATTTCGATATGGATGGTTTTGGGGTGGTTTCTTCACATCTTAAAACCCTGGCTAAAACACCAAAAATAAATGCGCCTATTATTAATATGGAGAAATCCGAATCAAATAAAATTGAATGGTTTGGATGGCGCGTTAAAAACCTCGACACACAAGGCGAACGCTCGGCTACCGGTATGGATTCGGAGCGCGGGGTTTACGTGATTTCGATGGTTGACCACTACAGCAAACTAAAAGATTTTCTCCGCTCAAACGATGTAATCATTATGATTAATGGTTTAAATGTAAATAATTTGGGTGATTTATTGCAGCTTTTCGAACAGATAGATTTGACAAAGCCGGTTGAGTTCATTATTTACCGCAACCAGAGTGAAGTTTTGTTAACTGTTGATGGAACTACATTTCAATAAATCGGTTTAATTCGTTTGGATCTGTATATCATCACTATTGGTTAGTACACTTTGCAAAAAGTGATAGCATTTCAAAGATTTTAGAGATTTTTTTAAAGTAACAAAAGGATTGTTAGAAATATTTTTGGATGGAAAATCACTTTTAAAAAAGTTTACTCAAGTTGCTTGAGCTTTCAACCGAAATGATTGTGAACAAAAACAACCGAAGAATCTAACCAATGGAACAAACCAACGAATTACCGAAGAAACCTGAACGAATAATGTCGCTCGATGCTTTGCGTGGCTTCGACATGTTCTGGATCATTGGAGGAGGCGCATTGTTTGAAACACTTGCCCAATTTACCAACTGGCCAATCTTAAACTGGTGGGCCGTTCAATTGCAGCATGTGCAGTGGGAAGGCTTTGCTTTCGAGGACCTTATTTTCGCCCTGTTTTTGTTTATTGCCGGGGTATCAGTTCCACTTTCAGTCAATAAAAGGTTACAACTCGGCCAATCGAAGGCACAAATTTATAAACACGCATTTTCAAGGCTGTTTTGGTTGGTCTTGTTTGGCTTTTTACTGGCCAATTGGGGCTTTCAAAGTTTCGACTTTGCCAATTACCGTTATACCCATGTGTTGGTCCGCATCGGGATTGGGTGTTTCTTTGCCACCATCATTTACCTGAACTCAAAAGTCAAGGGGCAAATAATTTGGGTAGTAGGTCTATTGCTGGCTTATTGGGCCATGTTAAAGTTGCTCCCGGTTCCCGGACATGGAGCAGGCGTAATGACCCCCGAAGGGAATTTCGCAGGTTATGTCGATCGCTTGTTGTTACCCGGTAAATTCTTCGAATGGTACTTCCCAGGAGTTTTAGATCCCGAAGGCCTTCTGGGACACCTGTCGGGTGTGGCAATGGGCTTGTTGGGCGTTCTCACCGGACAATTTCTAATGAAGGATGAAAAAAAAATCAAGGGCTTAAAAAAGGCTCTCTACTTATTCGCAGCAGGCATCTTATTTCTGGGTATTGGCTTACTTTGGGATTTGACATTTCCCATTATCAAGAAAATATGGACCAGCTCGTTCGTGGTTTTTGCTGCCGGATGGAGTTTGGTGCTTCTTTCGGTATTCTACCTGGTTATCGATGTTTGGAAACTGAAAAAATGGTCGTTCTTTTTTGTGGTCATTGGCTCCAATTCAATTTTCATTTACATCTGCCAGTCAGGAGTACTCGATTTACGTAAAACGAGTGCTTTTTTCTTCAACGCGCTGATCAACTATCCGGCCAATGCTTCGGCACAGGCCGTAATTGCTTCAATTGCTTATCTGTTGGTAAGCTGGTTATTGCTTTTTTTCCTGTACAAACGGAAAATATTTTTCAAAGTTTAGTCACATCCTTCATGAAGAATCACTGATGGTAACAACCCCGTCAAATACACAGCATTTAAGATTCAAGCTTTGGGGAAATTCCTTAAAAATAATTTATCTATCAGGTATGATGGCCCTGATATGCCTATTAATTTTTGCAAATCGTGACGCGATATTGATATATGAAGTTGAGGAGGCCATGCTGGTTGGTAATGCCACAATAAAGGCTGATAATACTGCCTCGGGCGGGCAAATTGTTGCTTTAACAAAACCGGGTGATGCCATCAGTATTTCTAAACTGCCCGTAGCCGAAAAACTGGCCATCCGTTATGCTTCGTTACATGCAGGCACCATTAGTGTGGCCATAAACAATCAGCCAGCGGTGAAAGTGAATGTTCATTCTTCCGGAGCACTTACCGGTTCTTACTTACATGCTATTGTTGATATGGCCATTCCCAAGGGAGCAAAATTGGATATTGTGCTCAATGCCTCGGATATAGCCGTTTCTATCGATAAAATTATTGTTGGCAAAGGCGATTTAAGCTTACAGCCAGATATTTGGAACCTGCCTCCCCTTCCTGTTGCCGACGGACCATATAAAGCCGGGTGGGAAGAAATCAGCCGCATTTATACTGTACCTGCCTGGTGGCGCGAGGCAAAATTTGGCGCATGGTCGCACTGGGACCCCCAATCGATGCCCGAACAAGGCGACTGGTATGCCCGTGGTATGTATCAGGAAGGACATTGGCAATACAACCATCACCTGCAACATTTCGGACATCCATCGGAGTATGGCTACAAAGACATCTGCCATAATTGGGTAATTGACCGCTGGGACCCTGAAGCATTGATGGATTTGTACAAAGACATGGGGGCCCGCTACTTCGTGGCGATGGGCGTCCATCACGACAATTTCGATTGTTGGGACTCAAAATATCAACCATGGAATTCAGTAAGGGTAGGCCCTAAAGTGGATATTGTGGGGGTATGGGAGAAAATTGCACGCCAGCACGATTTACGTTTTGGAATAGGTTTTCATCACAGTCCGCCCCGGACCTGGGGCCAGTTTATGACTGTCCGTTACACCAGTGATAAGAGCGGAACAAAGCAGGGCATGCCATACGATGCTTTGCAAACCATCGCTGACGGAAAAGGGCTTTGGTGGGAAGGTATGGACCCTGTTGACCTATATGGAACTGTACACGATAGTAAGGACCCTTTGCTCTCGCCCTATGCCAATCAGTTCATGTGGAGGGTCGATGATGCCATTACAAAGTATCAGCCGGATATGATTTATTTCGATGAAGCCGCGGGCGATTCCTTAGTTGATTTGGGTGTTAACATGGGCTTGGGATTTCTCGCCCCAACACTGGTTGCAAACTATTATAACAAATCTCTCAATTGGCATCAGGGTAAGATGGATGTTGTAATCAACCTCAAATGTGTGGGCGGGTATTACAACAGTTTTAAAAAGAACCCCGAACTCATACCCGTTGTTGAACGTGCTTTGGTTAAAAGCACCGAATTTATCATTGAGTCTGAAATTATGGCTTATCCTTTCCAAACAGAAACCAGCATTTCAGACTGGCACTACCGAAAAGGACAGGAATACATGAGTGCCCATAAGGTAATTGAACTGATAATGCAAAATGTATCAAGAAACGGTACCATGCTGCTCAATCTTACCCAACACGGGCGTGGCGACCTTGACCCTGAATTGGTTCAAATTGCCAAAGATGTTGGTGTATGGATGAAAATGAATGGGGAAGCTGTTTATGGATCCCGACCCTTTGAAATATGGGGTGAGCAGGCAGTAAGTTACACACGCAACAATGGCAGTGTGTATGCAACAATCCTAAATTGGGAAGACAGTGTAGTTACTCTCAGTGCCCTTCGTTCAGGAGGAAATACACTGGGCAAAGTAAGCAAAGTTGAAATTCTTGGCTCTGGTGTAGCAATGAGTTTTTTACAGGACGAAAAGGGGCTGACTGTCACACCTGATGGACCTGTACAACCAATACCTGACATTGTTGACAAGACCTTGGCTGAAAAATGCCGCGTATTACGCATAACCCATGATAAAAGCTGGTTCAACGACGATGACCCGGGCGTAACAGCTCCCGGATGGTTACGCCAATGCAACCGGGGTACCGACGACTTTAACAACGATTTAACCATCAGTGAAACACCAGGCAGTGTATGGAGTTGTTCGTTCACCGGTAACTATATGGCTGTAATTGCACCTAAAGAAAATGGTGCAGGAAAAATTGATGTGGTAATAGATGGAAAATATCAGGCAACAATTGATTTATCTTCAAGCGAAGGAAGTTTGACACAACAACTTGCCTATGAGGCAGAAAATTTACCATCGGGTAACCATTTGCTGAACATTATCCATAGTGGTAAGGGTAGAGTAGCAATCGATGCACTTATAATTAAATGATAATCAGGATAACAGAAAAATTTAATAAATCTAATCTCATGAAAATTGAAAAAAATGAAGAGAAATCGCAAAAACATTTTAGGTCAAAAATGTTGATTGCTATTCTTATGTTTTTTGCGGTGAGTTTTACTTATGCGCAAGAACACACGTTGCGTGGTTTTGTAAGTGATGAAATGAAAATGCCCATTCCCGGAGCAAATGTGGTAATTAAGGGAACTACAACTGGTACTGTTACCGACAGCGAAGGGAAATTTATTCTGCAAGCTCCTGCGAGCAACAGTGTGATTGTAGTATCCTTTGTTGGATATCAGGCACAGGAAGTTGGGCTGAATGGTGAAACATCAGTGAATATTGTTCTAAAAGAGCTGAAAGCTGAATTAGACAACATTATCGTTGTAGGGTATGGTATCCAAAAGAAAAGCGACCTTACCGGTTCTGTTGCGACTGTTTCGAGTGATCAAATGCTAAAGACATCAAGTGTTGGTGCAGTGCAGGCTTTACAAGGGAAGGCTGCAGGTGTACAGGTATTCCAAAGCTCTGGTATGCCAGGTGCTCCCATCACTGTTCGGGTGCGTGGTATAAATACCATAACAAAAAAGGATGAATGGAGTGGTGTAGCTGGTCCAATTTACATTATCGATGGGATTCCCGGAGATATTAATTCAATCAACCCCAATGATATCAAAAGCATTGAAGTGTTAAAAGATGCATCATCACAAGCAATCTATGGTTCAAGTGGTGGAAACGGGGTGATTCTGGTTACAACTAAACAAGGATCTAAAAATCAAAAACCAAAACTTGAATTATCGATGTACCGGGGCCTTCAATCGAACGATATCAGGGTTCAAATGTGTGATACAAAGGAGTTTATTCAAATATACAATTCACTCGAAACCACAAAAAGAACCCGCATCACAGCCGATCCCAATTCTTTGCCTTCTACCAACTGGTGGAACGAAATATCTCAAAATGCCCTCATGGAAGATTACAATTTGTCAATTTCATCAGGCACCGAAAACTCAACTTCACTTTTCAGCATAGGTTATTTAAACCAGGAAGGAGTTGTGCAGAAAACTGAATACAAAAGATATAACATTAGGGTCAACACAACCTATAACATTGCCAAATGGCTTAAAGTAGGTGAGAACATCTCTCTGGCAGTTACACGCAACAGTGGAAATGATGGCTGGGGCTCTCCAATGGGTGCAATCAATCAGAGCCCAATTAGTTATGTGCGCGATACATCAAGCAATTTGACAGCTCAGCAAATAAAAGACATGAATATTGGTTGGGGAGGCTGGGCTCAGCCTTTGTTTGGAACGGGCGCAGGAAACCCTGTTGCAGGTATTTATTACGATAACAACCGAAGTGGCACATACCGTATGGCAGGGAACCTTTTTGCAAATGTTCAACTTCTCAAAGGGCTGACATACAACAATAATTTTGGGTTTGATATCAATTTTTACGAAAATGATAATTTTCAGCCATACTATTATATCACTTCAACCCAAAACAATTCGGTGGTACAAGTATCCCGAACATTGAACAGGAATTTTTCGTGGAATTGGCAACATGTAGTCAATTATAACACAACCCTCTTCGAAAAGCACGACATTGACCTGATGGCCGGTTTTGAAGCGAGTGAATATTTAGGAAAAACGCTGAGCGGAAGTGCAGACTCTCTCTTGAAGAATGGTGTTACTCCAGAATATCAATACATTGATGCAACATTGCGACAATCAGGCTCTTTGTATTATAAGGCTGGTGGCGGATTCAGCCATAGTTCCAGATTTGCCTATTTCGGCAGGGTGAACTATCAGTATAACAATATTTTCCTGGCACAGTTTTCTTGTCGTTACGATGGATCCACAAACTTCGCTCCTGCACACAGGTTTGGTCTATTCCCCGCTTTCTCAACCGGGTTTAAGTTCAGCGAACTTGAAATAGTCAAAGAAAACCTAACTTTTTTGAGCTTTGGTAAAGTCCGTTTTGGTTGGGGAATTACCGGAAATGATGGCATTCCCGGTAATAAATTTTACTCATTGGTTGGGGTAAGTGCTGTGAACGGATACCCCTTCGGGGGCTCTGGTACCCCGGGTGGTATTGCCCTTGCACCTGGGAACCAAGAGTTGCATTGGGAGACCATCACTACTTATAATTATGGGATTGACCTGAACTTCTTCGACAACAAATTGTCAGTTGTTGCTGATTATTTCAACAAGAATACCTCAGGGATGCTGCAATCACTGGCATTACCCCTGGTTGTTGGAAGGTATGGTTTCTCTGGTTCTGACGGAAAGTACACCGATCATATCGGAAGCTTATCAAACAAGGGTGTGGAATTTGCAGCTGCTTACAAAGATAAAGTTGGTGAGTTGAAGTATTCTGTCGATTTCAATATCACCAAAATTGTCAGCAAACTCTACAACCTGACCGATACCTTTACTTTGCCCGATTGGGATTCAAACCCAAAATCAATCCTTCGTAACGGCGATGCCCCGGGTGCATTCTGGGGATATAAAACGGATGGTTTGTTTCGTCCCGAGAATGCTGTGATGATTGTAGAAAACGGTAGAGAAAGATTGGTTTGGGATGAAAGCATACCATACAAAACTGACAGCAAAGGAAATAGAGTTTATGCACAAAACAGCGCAAAACCGGGTGATCAGCGATTTGTTGATACCAATGGTGATTTTAGCATTAACAACCTGGATAAAGTGGTGATTGGTAACCCAAATCCTGATTTCACTTTTGGTATGACCATCAATCTTGAATATAAAAATTTCGATATGAGCTGTTTTTTCCAGGGGAGTTACGGTAACGATATTTTTAATGCCAGTAAAGCAGGTTGGTATAATTCAACCGGTTTAGGGAACTGGACAAAGGATGCACTCAATGCATATCGCGCACCAACTTACGATACCGATGGAACAATGATCGATCCGGGTAATACAACTTCGAACCAATTCAGGCTTTTTGGATCAACGGTCGATAACTACAGAATCAGCGACTGGTATGTGGAAGATGGATCGTATGTTAGGCTGAAGGCTATGCAGTTGGGATATACTCTACCAGAGTCATTTACACAACGATTTGGGATAGAAAGGTTGAGGGTTTATGTTGGTGGAAGGAACCTCGTTACCTGGACCAACTATTCAGGTCTGGATCCTGAAACCGGCGGAAACGACCCTACTTATTTTGGTGTTGATGGAGGAAGCTATCCTCAGCCCAAAATGTACAATGTTGGAGTCAATGTGACTTTTTGATTGAAAAATATTAGTATCTAAAATTTGACAGTAATGAAAACGATTAAGAAATATATATTGACAATAGCCACTTTGGCTAGCTTGTTCATCTCAGGATGTACCGAAGAGTTTCTCGATATTCCCCCCGCAGGGAAAGTTGATGAGCTTAGTTTTTTTACAGATACCACCAACATTGATTTGATGTTGAGCGGAGTCTACAATACCTTTCTGTATAAAGAAAACTGTGATGTTTATGACCAGTATCGTTGGTGGTTAGGAAGCGTAGCATCAGATGAAGCTGAAGCTGGAGGTGATTCCCCAACAGCATGGGGCGAAGGTTACTCCTTTGATGATCACACCTATACCGCTGAAGCATCGATTCTTAAAATGATTTATGGTTCTATGTTCAATGGGGTTTCACGTGCATCGCAGGTGATCGAAAAACTGCCTGAAGCTAAACAAATGGCCGGAGCTGAAATGAACAAAAAAATTGATGTTCGTTTGGGAGAGGCATATTTTCTGAGAGCCGCTTACTATTTTATACTTACCCGTGTATTTGGTGGTGTTCCTGTTGTTGACCATATTCTGCTTCCTTCTGAATACAAAACTTTGCCACGTGGCACAGTCAAAGAAGTTTATGCACAAATGGAGAAGGACCTTTTGGCTGCCATACCTAATCTTCCGTACGAGAGTGAAATTTCGGTCAATGATAAGGGGCGTGTTTCTAAAGGCGCTGCACAAGCCTTACTGGCAAAGATTTATGTGTACGAATCATCCTATTACACTTATTATGGCGTGAATGATGTTCGATTTGGAGCAGTACAAAACCGATGGAAAGAGGCTTTCAACTTGTGCCAGGAAATCATTCATTCAGGCGAATATGAATTGGTGGGCTTAAACGGTGAAACTTATGACACGTTCTGGAGTCCAACAACGAATGGTTTCCGCTATTTATTTTCTGTGGAAGGTAATAACAACCGGGAAAGTATTTTTGCGATTCAACATATTTACAGTACTGGTTATAGCAATTACAGCTATGGTTGTGCCTTAAACCAGTTTGTTGGTGCCCGTGCCCTGTTGCGCAAAGATGGTTCTTTCCCTACCCAAAACGATCATGCATGGGGCTTTTGGGTACCCACTCACAAGCTTTTTGATTTATTTGATGCAAATGATGTCAGACGAAAAGTAGCCATTGGGCAGAGTCCCGATTCAATTACCGGCTATCCGGGTGATAGTCTATTTGGTCAGGTAACTGTTAGCGGGAAAAAAGAGTCAGGATGGTTTACTGTAGCCAATACTATTTATCAGGCAACAGGTCTCGAAAATTTTAAATACGAAATAGGCCCTCACAACTCCATGATCATTGACGGAGGATTTCAGGGTAACACCCAAAACATGTATTATATCCGTTATGCCGATGTTGTTTTATTGGGCGCCGAAGCAGCTATGATGGACAATAATACTGGTAAAGCCCTGGAGTATTTTAACCTAATCCGCAGACGAGCCCGGAATTGTGGTGATGGTATTCATCCCGCTGATTTGACCGGTACAGTTACAAAACAGGAAATAATGGACGAAAGGGCCCGTGAATTTGCCATGGAAGGTGAGCGCTACTTTGATTTGGTACGCTGGAAAGAAGCTGAGAAGGAAATTGGTGGGTCACGCATGGAATGGTGGGAAAACAACAGCAGCTTCAACGGAACCACCGTTCGCTATGAAGAAAAAAATAACTTTTTTCCTCTTCCTGCAATTGAAACCTCCAAAAACAATTATTTGAAACAATACAGTGGTTGGTAACCCTATTGATCAATTCGATGGAGGTATAGGAATTCAAATACATGAATGTTTAACGCATTAGATTTCGGTACTAATAATAATGAAGTTACCAAAATAGACTGGAATAAATTTTTTAAAAATGGAGAACAAATTTGGAATTCAACTTCAAATTTTTAGAAAGGCCATATTGGCTTTAGCGTGCGTATGCATGATGGTGTCATCAGGATATACTCAATTGCCAACAGCACAGCAAATTGCCGGGCAGATGAAGGTAGGGATAAACCTGGGCAATACCCTGGAAGCAATCTGTAGTGAAGATGCCTGGGGAGCAGGCCATACCTCTCAGAAACTCATCGATTCGATGAAAGCAGCCGGCTTTAACACCATACGCCTCCCGGTTGCATGGTTTTGTCATTCCGATACAGTGAACAGCATCATTGATGAAGCCTGGATGGCCAGGGTAAAAGAGGTGGTGGACTACTGTTTAAACGCTGATTTTTATGTGATCATCAATGCACATTGGGACCAGGGCTGGTTGGAAAACAGGGTGAATACTGCCAATCAATATCAGGTGAATCAAAGACAAGCAGCCTACTGGACCCAAATTGCCGAATATTTCAGCGACTACGACGAACATCTGCTTTTTGCCGGGGCTAATGAGCCCAATGTGCATGACGCTACGGCAATGTCCGTTTTGATGACGTACCATCAAACCTTTATCGATGCTGTGAGGGCAACCGGGGGAAATAACAGCACCCGAACCCTCATCATTCAGGGGCCTTCAACCGATATTGAGGAGACCAATAAATTAATGGATAACCTCCCAGTTGATGAGATCGATGACCGCCTGATGCTTGAAGTGCATTATTATACACCATACCAGTTTTGTTTGATGAACGGTGATGCCAGTTGGGGGAAAATGTTTTACTACTGGGGGAAGGACCATCATTCAAAAACCGATGTTACCCGCAATGCCACGTGGGGAGAGGAAAATGATGTGGAAAAGTATTTCGGCATGATGAAAACAAAGTTTGTGGATAAAGGGATACCTGTTATACTTGGCGAATACGGCGCTTATAAACGAAAACTGAACCCGCCATCTGATCAGGCGCTACATGATGCTTCGGTAGAATATTACTTGAGATACGTGGTCAAATCGGCCGGCGAAAAGGGCATCATTACTTATTATTGGGATACACCGGGGGGCTTGTTCGTACGCAATACCGGAACTGTGCGCGATCGCGGTGTGCTCAATGCCATTATGCAGATCGAAAGCGATTCTACAACTACGGGATTTAATTCAATAAAGAAAGAAAACATTAAACTGTTTCCCAATCCATTCAGTGATAAGATCAACCTGACAATTGGCAATCCTGACGAAGTCAGTAAAATTGCTGTTTACAGCATGATGGGGACACAGGTTGAAATTATTGATAAACCGGAAATTCAAAACACCCTTCAAATGGGTTCCTCCTTGCAGAATGGGATTTATATCGTAAAAGTATATGGGAACAATGGAACTATATCGTACAAAATATTAAAAAATATTGATCGCGGGTAAAACTGATTTTCAAACGCGGATTGTATTGATAAACTATAAAATCCGCGCTGCATCGTTTCCGTTTAAACCGCTTTCGTATAAAACAAAGCGACAATTATTGAGATATGATCATCTAACTAAATACACTATGAATCGAAATCTACTATTCGCGATGATACTTTCCTTAAGTATCATCTTCTCCAATTGTAACAATGTAGCACCTCCTGCCGCTCATGGCCCGGTGCCATCAGAAAACCAACTGCGCTGGCAGGAAATGGAATACTACGCGTTTATCCATTTTTCACTGAACACCTACACCGACCAGTCGTGGGGCTTTGGGAACGAAGATGTGAACCTTTTCGATCCCGATAGCCTGGATACCCGGCAATGGGCACGCATCTGCAAAGAAGCGGGAATGAAAGGCATCATCATCACCACCAAGCACCATTGCGGATTCTGTTTGTGGCCTACAGAAACGACTGAGTATTCGGTAAAAAATGCACCATGGAAAGAGGGCAAGGGCGATGTGTTGCGCGAAATGGCCGATGCTTGCAAAGAATATGGTTTGAAGCTGGGTATATATGTTTCTCCCTGGGACCGCAACCACCCCGATTACGGGAAGCCTGAATACATCACCGTTTTCCGAAACCAAATCAAAGAAGTGCTGAGCAATTACGGCGAGGTTTTCGAAATTTGGTTCGACGGGGCCAATGGCGGCGATGGCTACTACGGCGGGGCCAACGAAATCCGCACCATTGACCGTACTACTTATTACGACTGGCAGCCTACCTACAAAATGATCCGCGAGTTACAACCCAACATCGTGATTTGGAACGATGGTGGCGACCGTGCCGACCTGCGTTGGGTAGGAACCGAAGAGGGTTACGTGGGCGAAACCAACTGGAGCTTGTT
>JAFGVJ010000210.1 GCA_016938055.1 Prolixibacteraceae bacterium | reverse complement strand
GAAAAGAAAATAGGAGATAAAGTCTTTGCAGGTACCCTGAACCAAAGGGGAAGTTTTCAATTCAAGGCTGAAAAAGTGGGCGCCGAAACCATGCTGGCCCAAATCATTCGCATGGTGCAGGAAGCTCAGGGCAGCAAGGCCCCCGTTCAGAAATTGGTCGACAAAATTGCTGGAATCTTTGTACCGGTGGTCATGCTCATTGCTTTAGCCGCCTTTTTGCTTTGGTGGCTCCTGGGAGGAGAAAACGGTTTAACACACGGCATCCTGGCCTTCGTTACAGTTTTGGTCATTGCCTGTCCTTGTGCACTGGGTCTGGCCACGCCAACCGCTTTGATGGTCGGGGTTGGCAAAGCGGCTGAAGAAGGGATTTTGATCAAAGATGCTGAAAGTCTGGAAATGGCCAAAAAAATTGATACCATCATCCTGGATAAAACCGGTACCATTACCGAAGGGAAACCCACAGTCAGCGAAGTGATCTGGTTGAGCGGTCATCAAAATGAACAAAATGAAGCCATCCTTGCGGCCCTTGAAAACAGGTCGGAACACCCGCTGGCCGATGCCATTGCCTCCTATTACCAACAACTGCCCATGCTGCACATTGAACATTTTGAAAGCATTACCGGCTTGGGCATCAAAGGCCAATACAAGGGCGAAAGCTATTTTGCCGGCAATCTGGCCTTGTTGGAATTGCATCATATCGAAATCGATGCTTCTCTTAAACAAAAGGTTGATGAACTTGCGAAAAAAGCTGTTACCGTCATATGCTTTGCCAACAACCAGCAAGCACTGGCATTGGTGGCCATCACGGATCAAATCAAAGCCACATCGGCAAACGCCATCCAACAAATGAAAAAAATGGGGCTGGACATTTACATGCTCACCGGTGATAACCAATCAACTGCACAAGCTGTTGTCAAGCAGGTAGGCATTGAACATTACAAAGCCGGTTTGCTCCCCCATCAGAAAGCCGATTTCGTGAAAAAACTTCGCGAAGAAGGTAGAACCGTGGCCATGGTGGGCGACGGCATCAACGACAGTACCGCCCTGGCCCTGGCCGACGTGAGCATTGCCATGGGCAAAGGCAGCGACATTGCCATGGATGTAGCCAAAATGACCATCATCTCGTCCGATTTAAGCAAAATTTCCCTGGCCATTCTGCGTTCGAAGCAAACCGTGA
Organism: Prolixibacteraceae bacterium; assembly: GCA_016938055.1. GTDB lineage: Bacteria > Bacteroidota > Bacteroidia > Bacteroidales > Prolixibacteraceae > Roseimarinus. Next base: position 12,988 of record JAFGVJ010000210.1, on the reverse strand, counting down.
GGACCATCCGCCAAAACCTTTTTTGGGCATTTATTTACAACGTGATTGGTATTCCGGTGGCGGCAGGCATCCTGTACCCCTTCACCGGCTTTTTGCTCAACCCCATGCTGGCCGGAGCTGCCATGGCCCTGAGCAGCGTGAGTGTGGTCAGCAACAGTCTTCGCTTAAAATGGAAAAAATGATACCGTTCACCTGTTGAAAAACAAATGAACCATACGATTTGCGAACTGTTGTTTTAATGATTTTATCAGTCAATCATGAACACAACAAGCTTCAAAATCGCCAAAATGGATTGCCCCTCCGAGGAGCAGCTGATTAGGATGAAGCTGGGCGGAATGCCCACCATCCATCACCTCGATTTTGACCTATCGGAACGTACTCTCCGGATTTTACACGAAGGCGATCCCTCTCCCATTTTGCAACAACTTAACGAACTGAAGCTGGACAGCTCTATGCTTCAAACCGTTCAAAGCGAAATGCAAGCAATCCCGGAACAACAAGACCAACAGCGACGAATGCTTTGGGCCGTGCTCATCATCAACTTCGCATTTTTTATCATCGAAATGCTGAGCGGTTTGTTATCCGCCTCGATGGGTCTGGTAGCCGACAGCCTGGATATGCTGGCCGATAGTCTGGTGTACGGTTTGGCTTTGCTGGCTGTGGGCAGCACAGCATTGTTTAAAAAGAACGTGGCCAAAACAGCCGGGGTTCTTCAATTGGTGCTGGCTTTCCTGGGTTTCGCGGAAATTATTCGCCGCTTCTTCTTTCATGAAGCCATGCCCGATTTCAGGGTCATGATCCTCATTTCATTCCTGGCGCTGCTGGCCAATACTGCCAGCCTGTACCTTTTGCAAAAAAGCAAAAGCAAAGAAGCCCACATGCGGGCTGGCATGATTTTTACTTCCAACGACATCATCATCAATATTGGGGTGATCTTGGCCGCAGTGCTGGTTAAATGGAGCAATTCGGCCCTGCCCGATTTGCTCATTGGCACCATTGTTTTTGTCGTTGTGGTCCGGGGTGCTTTTAAAATCCTGAAACTTGGACAATAACTTTCAAACCAATTCACTCACTATCAAACCTATTAATAAACACAATGAAAACAATCATCACCATTGAAACCAAAGTAAATGCTCCCGGCAATACAGTTTGGGACCTTTATACGACCCCCTTTCACGTTTTACATTGGAACAATGCCTCACCCGATTGGCTGACAAGCCATGCAGTGAATGAGCTTCATGAAAACGGAAAGTTCAACTACAGGATGGAAGCCCGCGACGGCTCCTTCGGTTTCGACTTCAGCGGTTCTTATCGCGAAGTGGTACCCCATCAAAAAATCAGCTACGCCCTGGATGACCAACGCACGGCTGAGGTGCTCTTCATCGAACGAGGCGATCAAACACTGGTAAAAGTTGCTTTTGAAGCCGAAATGCAGAATTCCGTTGAATTGCAGCAACAAGGTTGGCAGGCCATTCTCAACAATTTCAAAAACTATGTTGAAAATCCAAACAGGATGGATGCCCTCCGTTTTGAAATTGAGATTGCTGCCCCGGTTGAGAAAGTCTTTGAAGGAATGCTGAATCCCGAAGGCTACAAAGCCTGGACTAAGCTTTTCAACGAAACCTCCCACTATCGCGGAAAATGGGAAAAAGGTGCAAAAATCTTGTTCATTGGATCAGAGAACGGCAAAGAAGGCGGCATGGTAAGCCGCATCAGGGAATTCATTCCTCATCAGTTTGTGAGCATTGAACATTACGGCATACTGAACGAAGGCCGGGAAATTACCACTGGTCCTGAAGTAGAAAAATGGGCTGGTGGTCTCGAAAACTATTCCTTCGAAGCGACAGGCGATCAAACACATGTAAAAGTAGACATCGATTGTGCCAATGATTTCATTGAATATTTTCAGAAAACCTATCCCCAAGCCCTTGAAGCATTGAAACAATACACCGAATCTCAACCTTAACCTAACTTCTCACAATTTAAATCAAAAACGATGGCAACAGTAAGCACTTACCTCAATTTCAAAAACAACACCGAAGAAGTATTCGGTTTTTACAAAACAGTATTTGGTACCGACTACCAGGGAAACGGCATCATGCGTTTTGGCGATGTGCCACCATCGGACGACATGTCGCCCATGCCTGAGCACATCAAAAACCTGGTGATGCATGTATCGCTGCCCATTTTGGGTGGCCATGTCCTCATGGGATCCGATGCGCCCGAGGAAATGGGTTTAAGCCTCCAACAAGGCAACAACGTATACATCATGCTGCGACCCGATACCCGTGAAGAAACCAGGCGTTTGTATGCGGCTCTCTCGGCCGGGGGTGTGGTGGAACAGGAACTGCAGGACATGTTCTGGGGCGACTACTATGGTAGCTGCCGCGATAAATATGGCATTTGCTGGATGTTCAATTGCGAAACGAAAGCCTGAGTCAGGATCAAGTATCAATGCATAGGTCACTAAACATTTCATTTTTCTTAATGACCATTGACTTATGACTTTTTCCTTACTTGCTGTCAAATGCAGTTAAGTTTATGTATCAGCTAATTATCACTTTATTACATCTTTAAAATGAACAACAAAATTTATCCTTCATTGTGGTTCAATGGCAACGCAAAAGAAGTGGCACAATTCTATTGCGAGACCTTCCCGGAAACATCCATCAAGGGAGAAAACCACTTTGTGCTAACCCTTGAAATCTCCGAACAAAAGCTAATGCTTATCAATGGTGGACCAGAGTTCTCTATCAATCCTTCCATTTCGTTCTACATGGAAATTGAAAGTGAAAGTGATTTCGACCTGATTTGGGGAAAACTCATAGAAGGGGGATCGACCCCCATGCCACTCGATCGATACGACTGGAGCCCAAAATACGGCTGGTTACAGGACAAATATGGTGTAAACTGGCAACTCACACTGGGAAAGTCGGGGCATATACACCAGACCTTTGTGCCGGTGTTGATGTTTACTGGTACCCAAAATGGAAATACTGAAAAAGCCATTGAACATTATTCATCCATCTTTCATGAAGCAAGCACCTTAGGCATCCTGCGCTATCAGAACGAAGCAGGTGAAACCAACGGAAATGTGAAACACGCGCAGTTTAGACTGAACCATTATCAGTTTATGGCCATGGACAGTTCACTACTCCACCAGTTTGCTTTTAACGAAGCCGTTTCGTTGGTAGTAGAATGCGATACCCAGCACGAAATTGACCATTATTGGGACCTGCTCACGGCAGTTCCTGAAGCGGAACAATGTGGCTGGTTGAAAGACAAATTTGGCATCTCTTGGCAAATTATCCCGGCCATTTTAGAGGATTTGATGAACGACCCTGAAAAGGCTCCCAGGGTAAGCAGGGCTTTTATGATGATGAAGAAATTCGACATCGAAAAACTAATTGACGCCTGATAAACAGGAGAAAGAATTCCGCCCCATAGTGCCAGGCTTTAAGCTTGGCACTATGGGGAGGTGTTTGGTAATCATTACTTATTCACCGAATCGATAACCAATACCCGAAGCGGTAACCAACAATTCCGGGTTGGATGGGTTGTTTTCGATTTTTTTCCTGAGTTGGGCAATAAAAACCCGTAAATACTGGGTTTGTTCCTGATAACCAAAACCCCAGATTTCTTTCAGGATGTACTGATGGGTCAAAACACGTCCGGTATTCCGTGCCAATAAGGCAAGCAAAGCGTATTCGGTTGATGTAAGCTTTATCAATTCATCGTTCTTTTTGACCATGTGACTACTCAAATCGATGATCAGATCGCCAAATTGCAACAGCTGGCTTGTGTTTTCATTCTGGTTAGCCCTGATGACGGCCCTGATTCGTGCCAGCAATTCGCCCGTACGAAAAGGCTTCGACAAATAATCGTTGGCACCGCGATCGAGTGCAAGGATGATGTCGTCTTCGGAATTCCGTACCGATAACACAATGATGGGCTTTAAATACCATTCCCTCAATTTTTTAATGAGTTCCTGCCCATCGATATCGGGTAATCCCAGATCCAGAATGATCAGATCGGGATGATGGGTCGCAGCATCCACCAGGGCATCACGACCATTCGATGATTGGACAATTTTATAGCCGTTGGCCGATAAGGTGATTTCAAGCAAGCGTCTGATTTGCAATTCATCATCTACAATCAAGATGGTTTCTTTTTCATTCATAGGGCCTTACAAGTTTTGAATTTCAGGTTTTTTCGAAGGGATCCTGATGGTAAAACAGGCACCACCTTCGGCTGAATTTTCAACTTTGATGCTACCACCATGGGCATCAACAAAGCCTTTCACAATCGATAAACCCAGACCAAGTCCTCCGGTTTGACTGCCTCTCACCCTGAAAAATTTTTTAAATACATTGGGCAGGGCTGTTTCAGGGAAGCCAGGTCCCTGGTCAGTGATTTTGATCACCAGCGTATCAGGCTCATAAACAAGCCGTAGGGTTATTTTCGAATGTGCCGGAGCATATTGTGTTGCATTAAAAAGCAGGTTGTACAATACTTGCTCCATGAGACCAAAATCAAGTTGTACAAGGGGCAAATCGTCAGGAGCAATAAGCTCCAGGTCAAAAGGTTTCAATTCTTCTTTCAGATCACCGTTTACTTTGCGTACCAGATCGTTGATATCGTACCAATCAATGCGGGGTGAAATGTGACCGCTTTCGAGTCGCGACATGTTCAGCAAATTCTCGATAAGGCGGTTCAATCGTAACGAAGCTGTGAATATTTCCTGACACAATGCTAAGCGAACCGATTCGGGATTCCGGTCGTTGATGATGGTATCAGATGCCCCCATGATGGTGGCCACCGGAATCCGCAATTCATGCGAAATTGAATTGAACAGGGTTTTGTACAAGCGGTCCGATTCATCCAAAAAACGAACTTTCCGGGCCATTTCAGCCAAAAACTCCCTTTCCAGCGCATTGGAAATCTGCGCAATAAAAGTATCTCTGAACGTTTCCTGTTCAGTATTAAAGCCTGAGTTTTGCTTCGCAATCAATACGCCCGGATTCAAACGGGTACCTTTCAAAGGATAAAAAGTCAAGGCAGTATCAAAAGGCTGATTGGTATAAGCACCAGCACTGGTTAATTGCTGAAAAACCATTTCAGCAATCCTCAATTCTTCTTGTTCCAAATTTTGGTCCTTTTGCAACCATCCCTTGGATGAAAGCACATTGTTCCCATCCTGAAGCAAAAACAATGCATCGAAAGAAAATTGTGTTTTGATTTCGCTGATAGCAATTCTTAACACACCTTCAATACCGTTTGCTTTCGAAAGTTCTTTTGTTAGCAGAAACAGTGCATAGGTATTTTTTTCCCGTTCGCGGGCAATTTGTTCCTGACGTCTTATGCGGGTAGTTAGCACCCCATTCACCAGGGCAATGATAAAAAATAAGCCAAAAATGAGCAGATCTTCGGTTTTCTCGATGTGAAAAGTAAGATGTGGAGGGATAAAGAAAAAATTCCAGACCAGTGCACTTAAAGTAGAAGCCAGTAAAATGGGCCCCAGGGTGAACAAGGTCGATAAGATGGAAACCACAAACAAAAGAATGAAGGAAACCACATGGTAATTTTGGGTATTGGCCAGGGGGATACACAACAACACAGTAATGCCGATGGCTAAAACAGCCAAAAAATAGTTCAGCAGGGTACTACGCTGCAGGCGTCTTTGTGATGTTCTTTCCCAACGTTTCATTGTTTACTTAAACGAGCTTGTAAAGATAGCATTCCATGTTGCTCCCAACTTTATTTCAACCAGTAATTTCTAGTGAACAGAATCAGTACTGTATAGATCTCCAATCTGCCCAGAACCATAAAAAATGTCAGCAACATTTTAGCTGTTTCCGGTAAGTGCGCAAAATTACTTGCCGGGCCAATGGTACCAATTCCGGGTCCAATCCCGGCCATACAGGTAGCTACAGCACTGGCCGATGTTGCCCAATCGCTTCCCAGGAACATCATCAACAAACTTCCTGTTACAAATACAATGGCATAGAGCATAATGAAGGAAAGTATCGAATGATTGGCATCATCACTGATCACCCGATCGTTCAATTTCATTGATTTTACAACGTAGGGGGAAAGCATTTTTTGAATTACCATTTTTAGGTTTTTGAACACAATTAAATGGCGGGCCATTTTAATGCCACCGGCAGTTGACCCTGTGCTCCCGCCAAAAAACATGGCAAAAAAGATTATGGCCCAACCGGTAACCGGCCAAAGCAAATAATCGCTTGTGGCAAAACCGGTACAGGTGATGATGGAAATAACCTGAAAATAACCATCTCTGATGGATTGTTCAAATGGTAAACCGGCTTTGAAGAATAGCACCGCAGCCACCAACAATCCGGTTGCAAAAACAACTATGGCATAAAAGCGAAATTCTTCGTTGGAGGCTACTTTGTTGAATTTTCGTTTAAACAAATAGTAATGAACAACGAAATTTGTACCTGCAAGAAACATGAATATCATTACTACATACTGGATATAAGGAGAATAACCAGCAATACTGGTATTCTTAGGAGAGAAACCACCCGTCGCAACTGTTCCGAAAGCATGGCAAACACTTTCAAAAAGATTCATTTTTCCCAGCATCAGCAATACAATTTCAGCAAAAGTCAAACCTACATAGATGAATAAAATACGATTGCCAACAGCCCTGATCTTGGGTTGAATCTTATCTTGCATCGATGATTCCAGGGTGAAAAGATGATAGCCCCCAATTTGCAATGCAGGCATGATGAGGATGACCAAAACAATGATTCCAATGCCACCAATCCAGTGTGTAAAGCTTCGCCAAAACAAAATGGATTTTGGCAAAACTTCGATATCGGTTAATATCGAAGCCCCGGTTGTCGTAAAACCTGAGACAGATTCAAAAAAAGCATCAACAGGATTCGGAATGGCTCCGGAAAACAGATAGGGCAAGCTTCCAACAACGCTGATCGATATCCACGAAAGTGTCACAGTAAGATAGGCCGTTTTTCTTTGCAGGCTCAAAGTATTTTGCTTACGCCGTGCAGCCAGGTGCAACAGAGTGCCCAAAGTCAGGGTAATAAACGATGAATAAATAAACGGGGAAAGCGGATCGGAGTAGATCAGGGCAACAATCATGACCAACAAGAATGCTACTGTAATAAGAAATAAGTTGCGACTAATGATCTTTAAAACCATTCGAAAATCGTTCATACGATGCAGGTAATTTCGGAGTTGAATGACCTTGCAAAAGTGTGGTGCATTTTATAAACGCTTTATAAATTTCAGTTGCTGAAGTGTAAAGATTTTATAAAGAACAGGGCAAGGGCAAACACTTTCATTCCAAATTACTGCAACCTTTCATCCCGAAAAGTTGAAAACAATTTTCGCCTATCATGAAATATTTCGGGTACTTTTCCCTTAATTAGCAGAAACCAATCGGCAATGGCCAAAGAAACCTGCATACACTGTGGTGCCGAAGCCCATCACATGATTCACCAAAACGGCAAGGCCTTTTGCTGCGAAGGCTGTCTGATGGTGTACAACATGCTCCACGAGAACAAACTCTACGAATATTATAACTTGCACGACGCACCGGGCATCCGCGACAACAGCCACCGTGAAACCTACGAATACCTCGATCAGGAAGACATCAAACGTTCGGTGTTGCATTTCATGGATGGTGACCATTGCATGATTCATTTATACATTCCGGCCATTCATTGCAGTTCATGCATCTGGTTGCTGGAGCATCTCGAACGCCTCCACAAAGGCATCCAGTCGTCCATGGTCAATTTTACCAGAAAAAGGTTAACTGTCAGTTACGACCAATCAAAAATTAAGCTCAGTGAACTGATGGGCCTGCTGGCTTCCATTCACTACAAAGCCTATATTCCCAAGGAAAAAAAGGAAGTGGCGCACAAGGAGCAGAAAAAGCTGCTGATCAAACTGGGCATTGCCGGTTTTGCTTTTGGTAATGTAATGTTGCTAAGCTTCCCCGATTACCTGGCCGGTGATGTGAACCTCGATGCCGCGCTGATCAATACCTTTGGCTGGATCAGTTTGCTGATTTCATTGCCGGTACTCATTTATGCAGCCTCGGATTATTTCCAGTCGGCCTGGAAGAACGGTGTCAAAGGCATCATCAGCATCGATCTGCCCATTGCCATTGGGATTCTGGCCATTTTTATCCAAAGTGTATACGAAATTACCACGCGCACCGGAACCGGCTACCTCGATTCCCTTACCGGCCTGGTTTTCTTTCTGCTCATAGGCAAATGGTACCAGGGAAAAACCTACGAAGCCCTGAATTTTGAAAACGACTATTCATCGTATTTCCCTTTGGGAATCGTAAAAGTTGACACCCACGAAGAACGCATTGTCCCCATCGATCAGTTGGTGGAAGGCGACATCATCAGGGTGAAGAACGGGGAAATTATTCCGGCCGATGCCATCTTACAAAGTCAAACCAGCGACATAGATTACAGCTTTATCACCGGAGAGGCCATTCCGGTAAGCAAAAAAGTTGGAGAATTGATCTTTGCCGGAGGGCGGGTCATAGGAAAATCCATCCTGATGAAGGTTGAAAAAAAGGCCGAAGCCAGTTACCTGGCCGAAATGTGGAAAGAACAGGCCAAAGAACAGGAAAGTGCCTTGTCGAATACCCTGAACATGATCAGCAAGCGCTTTACCCTTACGGTTTTGCTCGTTGGATTGATTACGCTGTCCGTCTGGCTGCTGATCAACCCTTCAAAAGCCCTCTTCGCCTTTACTTCGGTATTGATAGTGGCATGCCCCTGTGCCCTTGCCCTCTCGGTTCCCTTTGCCTTTGGGCATGGGCGCACTTTCTTTGGTAAAAAGGGATTCTTTCTCAAAAATTCACTGGTCATTGAGAAACTGAAACAAACCAATGCCGTGGTGTTTGACAAGACCGGAACCCTCACCGATCCCAATTCCTTCGAAGTAAAGTTTCATTTCATGGATGAAAAGGTCGATTTCAGCATCATCAAATCGGTGGTCAAACAATCGAATCACCCTCTGAGCAGGGCCATTCATCAGCATCTGTACGAGTTTCCCGAGCTGGAGGTGGAACAATTTGAAGAGATTCCCGGATTGGGTATCAGTGCAAGATGCAAGGAACAAAACATCGCGATTGGCGCTGCTAGTTTCCTGGAAATTGACACGCAACAAAGCGATGCCGCACAGGTGCACGTGAAGGTCGATGAACGTTACCTGGGCTTTTTCAGCATCAAGAATGATTACCGGAATGGTTGGGATACACTGCTCAAAGAACTTTCAGCGCATTACGAGGTTCACCTTCTTTCGGGCGACAACGACCGGGAAAAGGATGTTATCGGGGTATACCTGAAGCCCGAAAACATGCATTTCAACCAATCACCCAAGGACAAACTCAACTACATCAAACATTTAAAACAGCAGCACAAAAAAGTACTGATGGTGGGCGATGGCTTGAACGATGCAGGTGCGCTCAAAGAAAGTGACACCGGTATTTCGGTGGCCGACAACATCTACCTTTTTTCACCCTCGAGCGATGCCATTATCAATGCGCGTTCGCTCAGGAACCTTCCGGCTTTTCTGCATTTTACCCACCGCAACATGCAAGTGGTGTATGCCAGCTTTGTATTGTCTTTTCTTTACAATTCAGTTGGTATTTATTTTGCAGTTACCGGACAACTGGCTCCCATTGTTGCTGCCGTACTAATGCCCCTCAGTTCCATCACTGTGGTAGCTTTTACCAGCATTAGCACGTTATTGCTCAGCCGTAAGGTTCAACTCAGTGAATGATATCCATCGTTGTCCAGCGTATGAAAAGATGCGATTCGTCTTTTCAGAAGTTATTTTATTTTGTTAATATCGAAATTCAAATGAATCACAAAATCAGTTCGCTGAAGATGCGCACATTCTTGACAAAAATAATAAGCCAAACCCTTGATAAGCTGAAAGATCGGATATCAATTTCCTTTCTGATGCTGATACTGTTTTTGCAAAGTCCGGGGTTATTGGCAGCTGTTAGTGCCGATTTAACGAACCTAAAATTTGCTGTGATCAACCAAAAAAATGGGCTGGCGTCGAACAATGTGGAATGCATCCTCAAAGATGCTGACGGCTTTATGTGGTTTGGTACCCGCAATGGATTGTGCCGTTTTGATGGTTACGATATCAAAACCTATACTGCCACCGATCATGTGAATTCCCTCTCGGGCAACCGGATTCTCTGCATGGCAGAAGACACCCAGGGATATTTGTGGATTGGAACTTACAACAATGGGCTCAATCGTTACAACAAACTAACCGAAAGTTTTCAGCGTTTTGGCATCGAAAAAGGCATTGGCGACCGCATCAACAACATCAAGGTATTGCGCGATGGATCGGTTTGGATTTGCTCCAACCAGGGACTGGCCCTCTATCGTGCTGAAAGCAACGATTTCAAAATTTTCAACGATCTTCCCGATGCCGAAAATGCTTTGCCTTCGCACGATATTTACGACCTTTTTGAAACCCGCTCGGGCAATCTATACCTGACCTGCGAACGCCAGGAAATCTTTCTTTTCGATCCGAACAACAAAACATTCACTCCCATTGCTTACCAACGCAGCGAGGAACTGAAAAGCAATTTCAACAAACAAATTGCTGAAGATCAAAACGGGAACCTTTGGATTGCTGCAGATACCCATGGCTTGAGTTTTTATGATCCGAAAAGTGGTCGTTCTGAATTGCTCACCAAAGAAAACGGTGGTTTATCCACCAATCTGCTCACCGGCGATTTGGTTACAGGCCCCGATGGGAACATCTGGCTTTGCACCGATGGAGGCGGCATCAACATACTCGACCCGCTCACCCGAAAACTAACTGAATTGAAGCAAAACGGCTTCCACAACAATTTACTGAGCAATACTTTCTACACCATTTATTTCGATGACAATCAACGCTTGTGGACAGGCACTTTCGACGAAGGGGTATTATACGCCGATCCCGAGGTGCACAAATTCTCCCCATCGCTTTATATCCCCAACGATTTATATCCTTTCCGCAACAAATCGATCATCAGCCTTTTTCGCGATTCGAAGCAAAATATTTGGATAGGAACCGATGGCGATGGCTTGTACCGCGTTGATCCTTCGGGCGCTATCAAGGTTTTCAGGGTTGAACCGGGCAACATCCATGCCCTTTCGTCGAATGTGATTACAGCCATCAACGAGGATCGTTATGGCAACCTCATAGTGGGAACCTATGCCGGGGGCTTGAATGTGCTGAACCCGCGCACCGGGCAATTTGTCCACTACCTTCAAGCCGCCGAAGGCAGCGAGCAAATCAATTCCAGCAGCATCTGGAACATCCTGGCCGACAGTCGTGGCAGAATCTGGCTGGGCTTGCTGGCCGACGGACTGGCGCTGTACAACCCAACAGATCATTCATTCAGCAATCTGGGCCCTTCGTCGAACAGTCCTCTCAAAATTGATTTCCCAAATGTGATGGCCATCATGGAAGATGCCGACGGCGACATTTGGTTCGGCACCGAAGGGAAAGGCTTGTTTGTGCTCGACCATCAATCGGGACGTATGATCAAACCCGCCGACGATTCGCTAAGGCACTTATCGAGCCAGGGTATCATCAAGTGCATTTACCAGGACAAATGGGAAAATATTTGGATTGGCACCGAAGGCAGCGGACTGTTCAAATATCATAAAACCAGTCGTGATTATACCGTTTATACCAGCAACGAAGGACTTCCTTCCAACATCATCCAAAGCATCATCGATGACCAACACGGCAATCTTTGGCTGGGAACTTCAAGAGGCTTATCGCGCATGGATGTCCTGAGTGGAGAAATTCATACTTTCATTGAACCCGATGGCCTGAGTGGCGATGAGTTCAACCAGAATGCCGTTGTGAAGCTCAACGACAGCCGAATGATGATGGGAAACACCAGGGGATTGGATGTTTTCAATCCATCGGCCATTCGCTTGAACCAGAACCTGCCCCGCATGGTATTTACCAGTTTAACGGTGATGAATCAGGAAATCAGTGCAGGAACTTCCTGGAACAATAACATCATCATTGCGCAAAACATCAACAAGACTGAGCACATCAGCCTGACCTATCGTGAGAAAACCTTTACGCTAGGGTTTGCGGCCATCAACTATACCCTGCCCCAAAAATGTCAGTATGCTTACCAACTCGAAGGTTACGATGAAGATTGGACTTACACGGACTCCGACAAGCGTACCGCCAGCTACTCCAATCTGCCCCCGGGCACCTATCACTTCAGGGTCAAGGCATCGAACAACGACGGGCTTTGGGGCAACAACGAGCGTAAGCTTGAAATCATCATCCTCCCACCCTTTTACAAAACGATTTGGTTTCAAACATTGATGGCTTTGCTTGGCATGACCATCATTTTCTTCATTTACCAGTACCGATTGAATTTGTTGAAAAACAGGTTCATGAAAAAACAACTGGAGCAGGAACGCAAAATTTTAAACCTTGAAAATGAAAAATTGGAAGCTGAACTTCAGAAACTCACTTTTCACATTTTAAACCGTAACAGGGCCTTGATTGATCAGAAGAACAGGCTGTTGGGACTTTCCAGCAAAGCCCGCGAATCGGTCCGCCTGGGATTGCAGGAAATTATTCAACAGTTCGACGAAGAATTGAGCGACGACAAAGATTGGAAACACATTGAACCACAACTCGATAAAGTGTACAATAATTTTGTAAGCAACCTGAAAAGCAAACATCCCGACCTTACATTGACCGAGATCAAGATAGCTGCCTATGTGCGCATGAACCTCACCACCAAGGAGATTACCGAATTCATGCACAAAACTCCCAGGGCTGTTGAGAACGATCGTTACCGCCTGCGCAAAAAAATGGGACTCAGCAACAACGATTCCCTTCAGCAATACCTGATGGACATTTAACCAATCACCAGCATACAGCCATTTGAAGAGTTGTGCGAGTTGTTTAACAGCGAAACTTT
>JAFGVJ010000209.1 GCA_016938055.1 Prolixibacteraceae bacterium | reverse complement strand
GGGTTGGCATTCAGCGTCGACTGGAAGATCGGGAAATATTCATGTCCTTTATAATAGTATTTGAACGATGAATCGTCGGCGGTTTCGGCAGTCAGTTCTTCGGTGGAGGCCTGACCATCGCGCTTGTAATAAGCATGTTCTACCAACTGATTCAAACGGCCTTCGTCGTAGAAAAAGCCCCAGCGGAGGAGGTCGATCCCACGGCCGTTTTCGCAACCGAATTCTTTCGGGCGCTCCACGTTGGCAATTTGCTCGAAAAGGTGGTCTGCTGTGGGGAAATCCGACACTTTCAGGTCTTCGAGCGCCACGCGCCTCCGAACCTGGTTGATGTAATCGATGGCTGTTTGGGTGGGGCCGTTGAGCTCATTTTCGCATTCGGCAGCACGCAATAAAACATCGCTGTAACGCATCAGGCGCAGGTTAATGCCACAATGCAATCCATTCGTAATTGAACTGTAAATATTACTCCTTGCGTTGGTGAACTTTGCAATGGAGATGCCTCCCTGGGCGTTGTTCGACAGCGGTGTAGCCGTGATGTTCTTCTGGTAAATGGTGTTGGTACGCGGATCGCCATTGGGATAAGCAGCTGTTTTTTGACCGGTATAGCTGTCGTATTCATTTTCGAAAGTAACCAGGGTCCAGTACAAACGGGGATCAAGACGGCCATCGGTAGAATTTTCTTTTCTAAACAGGTTGTACAGCCAAGGCGAACCGGCAAGGTCGCCCCAACTGCCCAGTTGCTGGGAACCAAAGTTGCTTTCAATGGCATGACCCTGTGTGGCCTGGGGACTGATGTTTACAGGGGTCCACTCTTCGTCGGTACCACCTGTGCCGTAATCGAGGAACTGCACTTCAAAAAGGCTCTCCGAATTGTTTTCGTATTCGGCACCTTCCCTGAAGTTGTCACCATAGTCGGCAGTCAGGCTGTATGCTCCGTACTTACCGGCAATAATGTCCTTCAGCACAGCATAAGCTTCGGTATATTTTTGGCGGAACATCAGTGCACGGGCTAAATATCCAGCAGCTGCACCACTGGTAGCTCTGCCTTTTGCCCATTCTCCACCTGCATTCCGCGATGGCAGCATTTCCATGGCCTTACTAAGGTCGGTTTCAATCTGGTCGAATACCTCATCCTGCGTGTTGTTGGAGGCGTACATGGTGTTGATGTCGGAATAAGCGGCATAATCGGTAATCAGCGGTACATGTTGATAATAAGTTGTCAGATGATAGTAGGCCAATGACCTGAGAAATAGTGCCTGACCGGCAATCTCGTTGTAAGAGGCTTCGGACATTTCAACGGCATCAATTTTCGAGAGCACAAAGTTGGTACGGTTTACCACGTGGTAGTTGTCGCGCCAGGGCCACTCATCACCAATCCCGATAGTACCCGGTGAATTGAGGTTGTCGTATTCGAGGTACCACTGTTGCGATGAGTTCCAAACTTCGTCGCCACGCACGGCATCGAGGGCATAACCCACTCGGGCAAAGGTACCTTCCAGCCTGATGCGATTGTAACAGGCGATGATGGCCTCCTGCAATTCCGATTCGGAATCACCAAAATCGTAGGTCGTCTGATTGTTCGGGTTCTGAACATCGAGTTGATCGTTGCAAGCGGTGAAACCTGCAGCAAGGACCAACACTGTTAGAATGATATTTAAACTTTTCATATTGATATGCTATTTTTAGATTTATTTTTTAGAACGAGAAGTTAGCACCAAACATGACGCTCCGTGGTGTTGGGTACGAAGCATAGTTGTATCCGGGGGTGAACGTACCTCCGGCAAAGTCAACGTTGTATCCCTTGTATTTGGTAAGGGTGGCTAAATTCTGTGCCGATGCATAAACGCGTACCCCGCTCACATAGCCTTTAAACCACTTGTTGGGGAAGTTGTACCCCAATTCGATGTTGGCAAGTTTCAGGTAAGAGGCATCTTGCAGAAAGCGCTGGCTGAACATGTCGTTGGTGATTGAACCGGTCGATTTATAGGCCACACGGGGGATGTCGGTGTTGGTGTTTTCCGGTGTCCAGGCATTTAACAATTCAACATCTTTGTTGAGGGCACCATAAGAGCTGCGCAAAGTAACATCCACAAAATCGACCGCCTTGAAACCTGCTGCTCCAAAGGCAGCAATGTTCAGGTCGAAACCTTTCCACTCGGCACGTACATTCAAACCAAAATGAACTTTTGGTAAGCCGCTGCCCAGAAAATCCTGGTCGAGATTGGTGATTTCTCCGTCGTTGTTGAGGTCGGCATAAATCACATCACCGGGTTGTGCACCGTTCTGATTGATGTATTCACCTTCGTCATTGACACGGTTATCAATTTCTTCCTGCGATTGGAAAATCCCTTCGGAAACATAACCATAGAAAGAGCCCACTTCACGCCCTACCTCGGTACGACTGAAGCCATCGGAACGTGGTTCGCCCGAAACGCCCAGCTTGGTTACCTTGTTGCTAAGTGTCGATAAGTTTGAAGTGATGTCGATCTTAACAGGTTTCTTGTGATTGTGGTAGGCCACCAGGAACTCCAAACCCGAGTTTTCCATGGTGGCAGCGTTCATCGTAACGGTTCCGTTGGTAGCACCGGCATTGGTTGGCACGGCTACACTGTACAACAGGTCTTCAGAAATGGACTTGTACCAGTCGAAAGTAAACTCCAGTTGGTTGTTGAACATCCCCAGGTCGAGACCTAAGTCAACGGTTTTTTTCTTTTCCCAGCGGATGGCGGTGTTCACATAATTCGATATGGCCGAACCAGTCACCTTGTTGTTGCCAAAACTGTAGGTATAGTTCCCCCTCGACATCACATCCATATACTGGTATTCCCCAATGTTTTCATTTCCCAGTTCGCCATAGCTACCACGAACCTTGAGCAGGTTGATGGTCGATTCGGCTACAGGGAAGAAACTTTCACGTTCGATGCGCCATCCTGCCGAAACCGAGGGGAACCAATCCCAGCGGTCGGCCGAAGAAAGGCGGCTGGAACCATCGCGGCGAGCGGTGAGCGATAAGAGGTATTTTTCATCGAAATTGTAGTTTACCCTACCAATGTACGAAGCCAGCACGTGTTCGCTTTCAAAGCTGGTTGCTGAAGTTTCTTCGGCATTGTTGACCTGCAAATAGTAAGGTTCAGGCATGGTTACGCCCCTGCCGGTAAGGGTATGGAACAATTCGCGCTGGAAGGTTTGGCCCACAAGCACATTCAGAGAGTTGCGTCCAAATTTCCCATCGTAATTGAGGGTATTTTCAATCAGCCCGTCGCTAAAGTTGCGATAACCCTGCGATAAGGTCTCATTGCTTTTCGACAGGTAGTTGGTGGTACTTTGAATGAAGGCAGGTACAAAGGTAAAGTCCTTGGCGATGGTTTTATTGGTCGACAAATTCAGGTTGTAATTGAATTGGTGATTGCTGCTTTTGAGGTTGAGCATTTCTAAAAAGTCGACATTGACCGAACCTGACAATACAAAGCGGTCGACCACCGTGTTTCTTTCCAAAAGGCTGTTGGTAAGCAAGAGGTTGGTAACCCGCAAATCGCCATGAACATCGTCGTAATAAGTACCATATCCGTATGAATCATAGCTGTATTCCGAAGCCGACGAGATTTTATCGTCGAGCACCCAGGTGGATTCATCATAAGCCTTGATGGTTGGAGGGGTTATCAACGCCGAGGCCATAACTGGGAACTGCGCACCATATAAACCCTGCACCCATTCGTTGGCATTGCTGAGGGCCATGTTATCCTGATCGCTGTGGCTGTAAACAAAGTTTGTTCTGATTTTGATAAATTTCACGTCCATTGTATTGTTAACCCGGGCAGTATAACGGTCGAAATTAGGACCGGCGCCAACCATGGTTCCTTCCTGCCCGTAATAATCGAGGGCAATGTTGTAAGTGTTGCTGGCACCGCCGCCCGAAAGGTTCACGTTGTGGTTTTGACGAATCCCTGTTTTGAATGCCTCGTCGAACCAGTTGGTATTCACTTTGGCCGGATCGATGTATTTTGGGCTTTCGGGATTGTATCCGGCAGGAACATCCATGCCACTGTTGCCATAAGCCATCGTAATGTATTCGCCATATTGGTAGGAATCCATCACATTGTAAACGTCCTTTTGAACCTGATCGAAGCCAACATAGCCACGATAGTCGATCTTCATGGCCTGGTTTTGCTTGCCCTGTTTGGTGGTGATAATCACCACGCCGTTGGCCGCACGTGAACCATAAATAGCCGCAGCAGAAGCATCCTTCAGTACCTGAAGGGTTTCAATATCGTTGGGCGAAAAGTCGCGAATGGTTGTACCCATGGGCACACCATCCACCACATAGAGCGGAGCAGTGCTGCCAAACGAGCCTATACCACGGATGCGTACAATGGGATCGGCTCCAGGTTGCCCGTCGCTGGTAATTTGCACACCGGCTACTTTCCCTTCGAGCATGGTGGAGATGTTTGAATGAGAAACCTTCTTCATTTCTTCGGTGTTAACGATGGCCACTGAACCGGTGAGGTCAACTTTGCGCTGAGTACCGTAGCCAATCACTACTACCTGGTCGAGTTCTTTCAATTCGGAAGACAAAATAATCCGACCCAGATCAGTTTTACCATCCACATTGATTTCGATGCTTTTAAAACCAATAAAAGAGATGATCAATTGTGCATCGGAGGGAACTGAGAGTGAGAAATTACCATCAATATCGGTAATCACCCCGTTGGAAGTTCCTTTTTGTTGAACGGTAGCGCCCGGAAGCATTTCACCGTTTTCATCAACTACCTTTCCTTTGATGGTAATGTTGCCTGTTTGTGTTGCAGACATCTGAAGGGCTTTGTCCCTGTTTTCGGCAAATGATGCCGAGGCCAGCGCCAGTAAGCACAACAGGATTAAATATGAATATTTCATGTGATTATTTTTTATCTAAGTGATTATTCAACAATTACAACATAAGCTCCCTCAATAACGAGTGCACAATTCAAATCAGCACTTTCAACAGTAATGCCTTCGTATTTTTGGAAATGCGACTCACCGTTTGCATAGGTTACATTATAAAGGATATCAGCTGTATTGTTACCATTGTTGCTTACAGTGATCGCAATTCTTGAACCACTGATGTTTCGTGTAAATACATCCCAGTTCCAGTCACTCGAAAGGATGGCTGTGCCATAACCGCCTCCCCAACCAAAATTGTCCATACGCACCACAGCATTTTCTGTCATGTCGGCTTTACGGAGTATGGTACAGGGGCTGTTCCAGTTGTTCACGTTGTTGGAATAGCAGTACATGGTAAGAGTTCTGCTCGATCCTGATGCAACCGGATAATCATTGGAGAATGCAGTCCACCATGCTGTAGAGAAATCGTTGGCCCCAACCTGGGCAATGCCTTTCACCAGGGTCAGCGGGCAGGTGGTGCTTACTGTTTTTGTTGCACCCACATACGAAATTTCAACATTTTGAGCACCAGAAGCGGCAGGTATTGTACCAAATCTCAGTGCTTCGTGTGCCATTACGCTGGTTGAACCATCGGAATAGGAGGCCGTTACAACTAGGCCTGTTTTGTTGAAAATGATGGGATCGTTGCTGAAATAATAGTAAGTTGTGATAACTGGCAATGTAGTGACTTCGAGACTTACCACCGGATTGGTCACTTCGAGCGTATAGAAGGTTGAAACCGCTTTGGTAAAGGCTCCCTGTTTTGATTTGCTATAGGCTACCACCACGGTTTTGTCTCCGAGAGTAGTCATATCGGGAACAACATTGAACGAAAGGTCGGCTGAGTCAACTTGTTCGGTGGTTCCGTCGGCAAAGGTAACGGTAGCCACTGCATCACCCCAGAAATTTTCGTTCCCCAGTTCCACAAATTCAGGTGCACCCTGAACGGTAATCGAAACCGGATCAACATCATCAATAACGGTCACTTTTGAAGGCAGCAGATAGGCTTTTTTCATTTCAAAATAGCTGCCATCGCATACCAAGAAAGCGACAATATCGGCAGTGGCAGAAACTGGTTGCTGATAAGTTTGAACCAGCTCTACACCATTTGTACCAAGTGCAGTGGCTGTAACAAATGCATTGCCGGTAGCCGAGTGGTCAACCTCGATGGTAACATTTGCACCTTGCATGGTAGTGCGGAAGTCGTTCCAAATATCGCCATCACCGTCGATGTCGGAATAGTTATGGGAAATCATGTTTAAGGCAAAATCCTCGTTCCCCCAACCGTAGGCATCAGAACGCAGTAAAAAGTATTCTGCATACCCTGCGGCATCACGATCTCCAACTTCATTCGCGATGGCCAGGTTCCAGTTGTTCCAGTTATTAATACCAGTACCATGGTTCACAAACTCCAAATGCAACAATTTGTTGGAAGGAATGGCAAAATAATCGGAGAAGTAAGCCCACCAACCGGCACTATTATCTTCCGGTCCAACTATCACTGTAGCAATGTTAAGGTAAGTGGTGTCACCTGTAGACTGTTTTGCTCTTTCAGCTGCAATGGAGTCAATCCTGTATTGCAGGTCTGAGGGTGCATCAATTGAATAAATGTCCAACTTTTCGCACCCAACTAAGCCAAATGCTGCTAAAACAGCTGCGTACAAAGCGCACCTGATCAGTTGAGTTGTTTTCATAAAATTAAATTTGATTAGATTCATTCTTTGATTATTATTTGAGTCGTTAGTCATAAAAATTTTTCTACCATTTAACGGGTTAAAAGTAGTTTTAACGAATCTTAACACAGGGTACTGATAGCTATTTGGGGTGGACAAATTGATAAATCAAACAAAAATCATGATTCAAAACCTACCCGAGTTTTCTTTTATCCTACTTTTGCTGTGTTATCCTCCAATTTCTAAACTTACCCCAAAGAGAAATCATTGAAAACAGTGGCCTCAGGGTGCACCATAAAAAGATCATACAACACGCAATCGAAAAGGTATGAATAGATTAAGCCTGCAATTTACCATCCTGTTGTTATTAACATGGTTCCAAGGATTCACCAATTTCCAGCAACCAGCCAATTATCGGTTTCAATACCTGTTAATTGAAGACGGGTTACCCCAGAATACCATCAATGCCATTTCCCGCGATCAGGCAGGATTCATGTGGTTTGGAACCAACAATGGCATTTGCCGCTACGATGGCTATGCCTTCAACCTCTTTAAATCGGAAGAAAACCAAAGTAACTCGCTCCCCGACAACATGATCAGCAGTGTGGAGCCTGGCTTGAACAACCGTTTATGGATTGGCTCACTCTATGGATTATCGTATTACGATCCGCAATCGGGCCGTATCCACAAATGGAATGCCTGCAACGAAAACGAAAGCATCAGCCGGGTCACGGCCCTGGTTGCCAAAAAAACAGACTTATGGGTGGGTACCTCCAACAACGGCTTATTCATGCTCAGCCTGAACGAAAAAAACGAGTACTGCATCAAACAACATTTTTCGCAGGAAAACGGAAAGCTGCCCAACAACAATATAAGCGCCCTCTTCATCACTGCTCAACAACAGCTATACGTAGGTACCCAAAACGGGGCCCTTATTTTTCTTGCCGATGAAAACCAATTCTCTCCAATCGCTGCTGCCCGCCAACTCCCGCAAAATACCCTGATCAACGATATTTTTGAAAGTAGCAAGGGCGATTTATACTTTTCAACTTACAATGGTCTTTGTGTTTTTTGGGCCAACAACTTACAGGCTGAATGGTATTTCAGTAGACCAAATGCTCCAAACTCTCTTCAGCACAACACCATCAACAAAGTCAGTGAAGATGCCACCGGACAAATTTTGGTAGGCACCCTGGGTGGTTTGTATTTGTTTGAGACCTACTCGGGAAATTTTTATGCCTTCCCCGATGAAGGCCCCGATCATTTTAAATTGAACAACATCTTTATCAATACCTTATTTTGCGACGAACACGGAAATGTATGGATCGGAACCGAAAAAGGGGGCATCAACAAATTCAATGTATACCAAAATCAGTTTGAATTTTATGCCAACGACCCCAACAATCCCAACAGTTTGAACGAAAACACCATCAACTCCATTCTGAAAGAAAAAGATGCATTATGGATTGGGACCGCCGGCGGCGGACTAAATCAGCTGAATTACAAAACCGGAAAATTCAGGCATTTCACCTTCAACAGCTTTGACCCTCATAGCATTAGTAGCGATTACATTACATCCATGATCAGAGACGACGACGGATCACTGTGGGTTGGCTCGTGGGGAGGCGGTTTGAACCGAATCAAAACCACAGAAACACAGGTGAGCATTCAACGCATTAACAACACCACACCGGGCATCGAAAACGAACTGGTCAATTACTTTGTTTCATCACTGGTGAACGATCCCCGTGGTTTTATGATGATTGGCACTGAAGGTGGTTTATCAACTTTCGATTTTTCGAGCAGCAAGTTCACCACATTACTTGTTGACGAAACCATTCCGGTTCCACTCACCGAAATTGGTTGTATGCTGCTCGATTCCAAAGACTTTTACTGGATAGGCACCCGAAACGGACTTTATCGTTTTCCAAGCGGTTCGGTAAGGGCTACCCGCGATGCTGAATTCATCCTTTCAAACCTCCAGTTTTTCCAGACCGACACCACCCAAGGTTCGCTACCCGGAAACTATGTAATATCCTTGATGGAGGACCGAAACGGAGCCATATGGATCGGGACATACGGCAATGGCATTGCCCGCTGCAACATCGAAAACGATCAGTTGAAATGTACCACCTACACTCAGGAACAGGGTCTATCCAACAATGTGGTATACGGCATTCAGGAAGATCAGAACGGCAATATCTGGATGAGTACCGACAATGGCTTGTCGATGTTTGACGTGAAAACCAGTCAGTTTAAAAACTTTATCAAACAAGATGGTTTGCTCAACAACCAGTTTTACTGGTCGGCCTCCCATAAAAGTTACGACGGAGAGCTGTATTTTGGCGGTACCGAAGGGCTCAACTATTTCAAGCCCGAAAACATTTACAATTACCGCTATGTTCCTACCCCGCGAATCACCCGAATGACCATTTACAACAAGGAAGTAAAACCCGGCGAAAAATTCCACGATAAAGTTGTCATTCATGAACCCATTTACCTGGCCGACACCATTGAACTGACCTATCGTGACAATAACCTCTCATTCGATTTTTCAGCTTTTGACTATTATCTGCCCGAAAAAGCCAGTTTTTCATACATGCTTACCAACATCGACAAGGACTGGATCACGGTACCGGCACAACGGCGTTTTGCCAGTTACAGTAACCTGCGGGGCGGTACTTACACTTTCTTACTCAAAGCATCGAACGGCGATGGCATATGGAACGAGCAAGCTACCAGCGTCACCATCATCATCACCCCACCTTTCTGGCAAACCCAGTGGTTCAAAATCAGCCTCGTAGTTTTTGTGTTGTTGGTAACCTTCTTTCTCATCCAGCTGCAAATGCGTCGCATCATCAGTCAGAAAAAAGTACTGGAAGAAAAAGTAAGAACCCGCACCAAAAAGATTGAAGATCAAAAAATTATGCTGGAGAATAAGAACGATGAAATCCTGAAACAAAGGGACGAGCTCATCCTGCTCAATAACAAGGTGAAGGACATCAACCTGCATCAAATGCAATTTTTCATGAACATCTCGCATGAATTCAGGACCCCACTCACCCTCATCATTTCGCCCCTCGAACGGCTGATTTCAAAATTCAACCTTGAAAACGACGACACATCAAGTCTGTTGAAAATCATCAACAGGAATGCTCAACGATTATTGATGTTGATAAACCAGTTGCTCGAAATCAGGAAAATTGAAACCGGCAACCAGGAATTGCTGGTTGAGCTCACCGAAACCAAGCCCTTCCTGCTGGAAATTTTTCATGCTTTTGACGAACTGGCCTCGAAAAATGAAATCCGGTATACCTGCGATTTCGACCTGAACAATGCAGCATGGATCGACAAAGAAAAACTGGAAAATGTGATTTATAACCTTCTTTCCAACGCTTTTAAATTCACCCCGAAACAGCAAAATATCACATTCAGGGTCCGTTCCGAAAAAATTGACCATACCGATTATCTCAGCTTGTCGGTAAGTGACACAGGCATTGGTATCCCCAAAATGCAGCAGGGACGTTTGTTCGACCGTTTTTTTCAGGTGAGTGAAAGCAAAAAACATCCTCACAGTGGAACCGGCATAGGCCTCTCACTTGTAAAGAGCCTGGTTGATATCATGCATGGAAAGATCTCTTTAGAAAGTGAACTCGGGCATGGGAGTACTTTCACGGTCACTATTCCTGTAAGCAAACAATCGTTTGCTGAGCATGAAATCGACAAATCGGGGCAAGTATTTGAATCGAATATCAAGAATAAAGTGGCCCTGTTGTTCGACCAGTTTTCAGAATTGCCGCTGCCGGCGATCAAACACCACGAAAATGCCTTGGAAAAAATACTGATAGCAGAAGATAACCCCGAAATGAGGGCTTTCATTGGCTCCACTTTATCGCACTATTACCAGGTATTTGAAGCACCCGAAGGAATGGCCGCCTACCAAATGGCTAAAAACGAAGATTTCTCACTGATTATCAGTGACGTGATGATGCCCGAAATGGATGGACTGGAATTGTGCCGAAAAATCAAAAACAACCTCTATACCAGCCATATTCCGGTGATTTTACTCACGGCCAAGGGCAATGTCGAAGATTTTGTGGAAGGTTTGGAGCAGGGTGCCGACGATTACATTGCCAAACCATTCAATACTGATATTTTGCTGGCAAAAGTTCATGTACTGATCGAAAACCGTAAAATGCTGCGCAATAAATTCAGTGCACTGGAAGAAGTATCGCCATCGGAAATCACTACCTCCAGCCTCGACCAGCAATTTTTCCAGCGGGTGAACGAAATTGTGGAAAAATATTATACCGATTCAGCCTTTGATGTTGACCACTTTGCTTCTGAAATGTATGTGAGCCGTAGCCAGTTGTACAAGAAAATGAAAGCCATCACCAACCTCTCGGCCAATGATTTTATCAATGTTTACCGCTTGAAAAAATCGAAAGAATTGCTACAAGTCAGCAACATGCAAATCAGTGAAATTGCTTACGCCACAGGATTCAACGATCCCAAGTATTTCAGCCGGATATTCAAAAAATATTACAAGTGCTCACCCTCCGATTTTGTAAGAAAGTAAGCAACCTATTTCAGTACGATCGGTTCAAATGTCCAGGTTTCGTTTAACTGCATGGTTTCTCCGGGACTCAGCTTTTGGTAGGCCGAATGATGTTCAAGTTCCAGGATACTCATTGCAGGATTTGCCGAAATGTTGTTGTAAACTTCTACCAAAGCCTGTTCGGGATGTATCAGCTCTGGCGGCACCATGTCGAACCGGATGTTCAGGATCCAGGGCAATTTTTCCACCACCATTCTTCCTTCAGCCGGATGAATAAAAGCTTTCGAAACACGCTGTTTCCTTGCCTCTGATGCTTGCTCGGGCAGAAAAGAAAAATACCCCTCGTGAATTTGATGCTTCATGGCCTCAAATCGAGGATGGTTTTCTGCTTTTATGCGTACTTTTTGCTCGCCGGCCACCGGAACCCTAAATCTTGTAAAAGCATCGAAACGGGCATTTGACCAAAGGTCCCAGGACATTTCCTCTTCACGGATGTTTTTGGCAATCACCGAAATGTGCAATTGTAATCCATCGAGCACATAACGCTTGGTCAGTTTTACCCCGCTCACCGGACTGCCTTCACCTTCGAGTACCAACAAGGTATCATTGCTTTCAACGATCTTGAAATTTCCGTAAATCAGGAAAGGATCGGGTGGCCATACATCGGCCCTTTGTTTCTTCGCCGGAAGCAAATCCTGCTTTGTCCACCAGGCACTTTGAGGACCAACCCAGGTAATAAAACCGTTGTAGGGTTTAAAAGGCGCTTCGGCTTTGGCCACCATCCTTTCCTGCAGCGGTTCATTCCACAGTGAACTGTCCGACAACAAAAAATTCGGGGCACCTGCAGGGGCAAGAAAAACCATGCGTCCACCCACTTCGGGAAGAAAACCTGCTCTGAGCTGTTGATTTTGTAAATAAACCATCCGATCCTGAGCGAAAACGTTCAGGGACGAAAGGATTGCCAACAGGAAGATAATTTTTTTCATTTTCAATATTTCAGTGAAACGAATTCAGTTCTTTATCAATCGCTGTGAATATACCCCCAGATCAGTTTCAATATTGAGCAGATAGATACCGGGACTCAGAAAGGACACATCGAATTGATTATCCCTCTCCAAACAGGTTTTCAACAGGCTGCGTCCGTTTAGGTCAAGCAAATCAACCGATGCATGATCTTCTTGAAGTTGAATTATCAGGCTGTTAGCAATAGGGTTGGGAAAAATCCGGATATCGAGCAAATCCCTTAAATGCGGGTTTCCTACATTTTCATCCGGACAGTTTTCACCATCTGCTGCCGCTTCCAATCCCGTATGACCACCAACGCAACGTCCGCAGATGTCGATGCTTGCCGAACCGTTTTCATCGCCATGACAGTCGTAACGTAAATCGACGTATTTCGATAGCAAGCGGATGTAATTGATCTGGTAACCGCAACTGTTTTCGGTAACGCTCCATGAATTCAGCGGCCAGCTGGTGTTGAAATCCTTGTACGATTTTTGGGTTGGCTGACCTTTGGGAGGGGCAATGTTCTCAGCATTACACTTGTTATTGTTGGCAACAGAACCACAACCTGTTGGGCAACATCCATCCCAGTCGTAACTGGGGTTTGGCCCACCGGTGAGAAAACCAGGTGCAGGACCGTAGACCGATTCTCCCACCCTGTCCCAAAGGGCACTGCCATCGGTAAACCACGAATGGTAGAATTCGTTCACGCCATTATCGGCACCATACAAGTACATGTTCGACAGGTAAACCATGTTCAGGGGATTCACACCGTGCAGGGAATTGATGTAGCCAAGCCCGGCATCGTAAACTTCGTCATTTTTGGATACTTCGATCTGATAATCAACAAGGTTCCAATACATCATTCCTTGCAATTGTTTTACCGAGTTACTGCCCCAGGTATAATCCTTGATGTGGGCCCGGTATGGATCCTTGAGACTGTTGTATGCCGGGAAATTCTCCGATCCGTTGAGCATGGCATTGCGGTAAACATCTTTGATTTGTTTCTCCACCGAAGGGGTCGCATTGTCGAGCGCGGCATAATACAGCAAGGTGTTTTGTTGTGCACTTTCGAAAGGAAAAGCAAAATTCCACTGCAACATGTGTACATCGCGATAGTTTGCATCGAAAAAAGCCCGGAACTGCTCTTCTCCGGTGGCCTCGAATAAGAAAGCGGCCAACCTGAGCTTGGAAGTCAGTCGTCCGTAATCGTCGGTTTCCATTTGTCCGGCACCAAGCCCCTGAGAACCATAAGCTGCATCGTTGTTGTTAAAAAGTACTCTCGGGTTAGCCTCCGCCCAGTTCCAGGCTTTGCGTGCAGCGTTCAACAAGGTATCGGCATAAACATCCATCCCAATTCCACGGTAAACTGTTGATGCTATGGCCATGGCAGCACCAGCATTAATCGTGGCCGAGGTGTTGGCTGGCCCGTAAAAACTGGCCTGTGTGGCTTTCGAAGGTGGGCTGGCATGGGCTTCACCCACAATGCTGATCACACTTCCATCGTCGAATTGCAAGCGTAAAAGGTGATCCATACCCCATTTGGCTTCATCAAGCAAATCGGGAATCCCATTCCCCGATTCGGGAAGATTGTAATCATCGGCCCAGGCTTTGGGTCGTTCAAGATAGGCCAGCATCATATCAATCACGTAGCTGCTGGTCCAGCTGGTGTATTTGTTGTAATCGCCGGCATCGTACCAGCCGCCACTTACGTCACGTTCTTTCGCCGCATTGGTTTTGTCGTTAAACAGGCGGCAGTTTTTATCCTGAAAAGTCCCCACGTGACTGGCCTTATCAGCCCAGGCTTTACCGGCAAATTGTTCATCTTTGGCAAAACCAACTCGCTGATAAAAAAAAGTACGTACGGCATGCTTCAGTATTTCGTTGTAAATGCCCGGTGAAATCTGAAAAGTGTAAGAACGAAGGTTGTTTTCCACATCGAGGATGTAATACTGCCCGGTAGTTTCTAAGGAAGAAAAGTCGAAATGCCAAACCTGATCGCCCGATGACTGATCGGTGGTCCCGCTTTTCCATGAAACAGGAGCGCCGGTAAAAACCTTTTCATGGCTGGTGGCATTCACCACAGCGAAAGTTGTTCCGGGTGAATAACTTTTATCCTGATCGAAACCGATGAGGGGATTTTTCAAAATGGCTATTTTTTTGGCGGAAGGAGGATATCCAAACTGATCAACAATGATGAAGCGGGAATAATCCTGTCCATTCACTGTGCAAACGAGCATGATGAATATGAAAATGAATGTACTGCGCATAGGATTTGTTTTAACAATTTCTAAAATACAGGATTAAATAGCATAAACGACCAACACATTGCCATGACGAACATACAGTTTTTTATGGTGAATGACCGGATGAGCCCAATGTTGAGCTGTTCCCATTTCAAGCACGGTTTGACTGATCGCCTTAAAATTATGGGGATCGGGGTTCATCAACACCACTTCTCCCCGATCGGTGTACAGGTAAAGTTTTTGATCAGCGGTGATGACAACACCATTGGCCAAACCGTTGTACGTTGCCACTGTTTCACCAGTATTCCAGTCGAGGCAATACCAGCCCCGCTTAGTATCGCCCGATCCATACAAATAACCATTCAACAACACTGCACCGCCCATTTTGCTTTGCAGTGAATCGCTGGCCCAAATCATTTCAACCGATGAGGCATCATTGGCAATTTTCAGTTTGATGCCTCCATTATCATAACCACTGAAATAATAAATTTCGCCCTGGTGGTAAATGGGAGTATTTGGAAAATTGGAGCGCTGTTTTTTATAAGGATAAGACCAAAGTAGCTGACCGGTTGTAGCATCAACGCCCAGCAAACAATCTGTCATCATGGTCGTTAAAACTTTACGTTCATGGTGTTCAAAAAGCAAGGGCGTACAATAGGCCGCCAGAGTTCCCTCCCCCGGGCACGACCAAATGATCTCACCTGTCATCCGGTTTAAGGCTACGATGTTGTGCTCAGGTCCGCCGGGCGATGCATATACCAAGTTGCCATCAACCACCAGCGATTCTGCAATTCCAAAACGCAGGTTTTGTCCACCAAAGTCATCCGTGATGTGCTTACGCCACACTGCTTCTCCGTTGGTTTCATTCATACAAACCAACTCACCATTTCCGGTTTGCAGATAAATATACTCGCCAACAACAGTTGGCGTCGATCGGGAACCTACATAACGCAGTGTATATTCTAAGCCATAAGGAAATTTACGAAGCAGTGTTCCTTCTTCTGAAAGCACAAAAATGTAGCCCATGGAATCAATCATCCCTGAAAGATAAATTTTGGCATTGGCAAATGCAGGAGAAGAAAAACCATCGCCTAAACCTTCAATGGTCCAAACAATTTCAGGGCCATTATGGGACCATTGTTCCTGCAATTCCACATCATCATAAAAACCATTCCCATAGGGGCCACGCCATCGGTTGGGTGATTGGCAAATTGCCAGGCTGTATACAAACAAAAAGAAGAAGAGAATTATTGGTCTCATAAGTTTGGATTTAAAACTTTTTAAATATAACAAAACCAATGAGTGACAAAAAAGTCTTTCCTTAAAAAATAGTGTTTCACCTTGCAATGCTTCAGAAATTTTGCAAAAAAAAGAGACTGCCCTAAAAGACAGCCTCTCCCTATTAAAATCTGATTATTTTCGAACCGAAAACTGATACACACATACATGTTTGTAGGTATCGCCCGGTAACAGCGTTGTGGAAGGGAAGTGCGCCTTGTTTGGTGAATCCGGATAACGCTGGGTTTCCAGGCAAAATGCACTGCGGTAGGGATAGGCCTTCCCTGCTTTGCCCACTTCTTTTCCGGTGAGAAAATTTCCTCCATAGAATTGCAAGCCAGGCTGATCAGTGAGAATGTCCATCTGAATGTTGGTGACCGGTGAATAGACCGAGGCACCCCATTCCACTTCGCTTAAGCTTTCTCTGGAAATAACCCAGTTATGGTCATAACCATTTCCAAAGCTCAGTTGCTCATGTTCGGCATCAATGCGATCACCAATCACTGTAGGCACACTGAAATCGAAAGGCGTTTCGGCAACGGCCATCATTTCTCCGGTTGGGATCAGGGTATTGTCAACCGGTGTTATGGAATCGGATTTGATGGTCAGTACATGGTCGTTGATGGTAGCTGCCCCTTCGCCCGAAAGGTTGAAATATGAATGGTGCGTAAGGTTGCAAATTGTCGCCTGATCGGTGGTGGCGGTATATTCAATCCGCAAGCCGTTTTCAGCTGTCAACTCATAAGTCATCGACACTTCCAGGTTCCCCGGGTAATTTTGATCCCCGTCGGGTGAGGAATAGGTAAACAGGATTTTGTTTTGATCCACCACAGTTACATCCCAAACCTTATCGTGATAACCCGAAGGTCCACCGTGCAGGCTGTTTTGCCCGTCGTTTTGGATCAACTGGTATTCAACACCTTCCAAACTGAATTTTCCTCCACCAATGCGGTTGCCAAAACGGCCGATGGCGGCGCCCAGATAGGCTTCGCGCATGGCTTTGTAGTCATCCAGGTTGTTATAACCCAGCACCACATCCACAGGATTGCCATTGGCATCGGGCACGCACAAGGCTACAATACGGGCTCCGTAATTGGTCACCAGCATACCGGCTCCACCTTCACCAACCAGGGCATACAAATCGACTTGTTTCCCGTCGAGTGTTTTCTGAAAAGCTTCGGCTTCGATGGCTTCAGCGGCTTCGGTAAAAACCTGAGGTTTCTTTTCGCCACAAGCCACCAAGCTCACTACTAAAGCGATTATCATTATATGACTCAATCTATATTTCATCTCTTCAATTTATTAGTTGTTGATTATTTAAACTGAACCATCACCACCGAATGGGCGGGTATTTCAATTTTTAGTTTTCCGTTCTTTGGATTTTCAACTTTGAAATCACGGATGTTAACTTTTTCATCCTTGCCAAAATCGTTGTAATCGGTAATGTATTCAGCGTTGATGATTTGAGCACTTGAGGTACTGTATTGAGCGCCTTCGATGTTGCATTCAATGCTGCTGACTTTATTGGGATTCAGGTTACAGAGGGTCAAACTGGTTACCCCATTGTTCAATGATGCCGAAGCTACAACTCCAGGCAATGATTCACCTTCGTAAGTATATTGCTCACTCTTCAATTCAACAGGGACCAGGGTTGCATCCTGATGTACGTTGAACATTTTAAACACGTGATAAGTGGGTGTTTTCACCATTTCGGGGCCTTTGGTGAGGATCACCGCCTGCAACACATTCACAATTTGGGCAATGTTGGCCATTGAAATCCGATCGGCATGGTTGTTAAAGATGTTCAGGTTAATGGCCGCCACAATGGCATCACGCATGGTATTTTGCTGCTGCAGAAAACCCGGATTTGTTCCCGGAAGCGCATCGTACCAGGTTCCCCACTCATCCACAATCAGTGAGACTCGTTTTTGGGGATCGTATTTGTCCATAATGGCCAGATGCTTTTCGATCAGCTCTTTCACTACATAGGTGTTTTTCAGGGTCTTGAAATACATCTCCTCGCCAAATTCGGTGGATGAACCCTTGCTGCCACTCCAACTATTGGTTGGCAGGGTATAATGGTGCAACGACAAGCCCTGAACCAGGTGCTTTTTGTCCTGCAAACCCTGCATCATTTTTTCGGTCCAGTTGAAGTCATTGGACGAAGGTCCTACAGCAATCTTTTGAAAATCGTGTCCACGTACATACCCTGCATAATGACGGTAAATGTCGGCATAGTATTCGGGACGCATGTCGCCACCACAACCCCAGGTTTCGTTCCCAATGCCCCAGAATTTTACATTCCACGGATCTTCACGGCCGTTTTGTTTCCGGAGTTCGCTCATGGGGTTTTCGTTGTCGGTGGTCACATACTGCACCCAATCAACGGCTTCCTGCACGGTTCCGGAACCAACGTTAATGCTCAGGTAAGGCTCGGTGCCAATCAGTTCACAAAAATCAAGAAACTCGTGGGTCCCAAAGCTGTTGTCTTCGGTCACTCCACCCCAGTGTACATTCACAATTGATGGACGATTTTCTTTGGGGCCAATGCCATCTTTCCAATGGTAAGTGTCGGCAAAACAACCACCGGGCCAACGCAATACAGGCACTTTCAGTTCCTTGAAAGCTTCTACCACATCGGTACGGTAACCGTTGATGTTAGGAATGTCGGAGTTTTCACCTACATAGATCCCTTCGTAGATACAGGTTCCAAGATGCTCAGAAAAGTGACCATAAATCTCTTTGCTGATTTTTGTTTTGGCCTGATCAACTTTTAGTGTCAGTGTGTTCTGTGCATTCAATTGAATGAAAGCCAGAAAAAATAGGATTGATGAAATAAATAGTGTTCTCATATTGTATGTTTATTGATAGTCATTGGTCATTAGAAAAAAGTCATTGGTTTTGGTAAACATATATAAGCCAACAACAAAATGACTTAATGACTAATGACTAATGACTTAATTTCTATTTCCTAAACTCAAATACTTCTGATAAATTTCAGCATAAACCTTCACGTTTTGGGCAATGGGCTGATATTCCTTTTCAAAACCCTGCCCCATGGCTTTTTGGGCGGCTTCAGTGTTGGGATGTACCCCGGCAGCCACAGCGGCAAACATGGCAGCACCCAATGCTACACATTGTTCAGCCTTGGCCACTTTAATGGGCATGTTCATCACATCGGCCATGGTTTGCATCACAAAGGGTGATTTCTTGGCCACCCCTCCAATGGCCACTACGGCTTTGATTTCGATGCCATTTTCGGCAAAACGATCGGCAATGGCTTTTGATCCAAAGGCAGTGGCTTCCACCAATGCCCTGAATATGCGTGGTGCCGATGATCCCAGTGTAAGGCCGGTAACGGTGGCTTTCACATTTTGATCGGCATCGGGGGTACGGCGGCCATTGAGCCAGTCGGTGGCCACAATGGTTGATTCCTCAACGGGAATTTTGGCTGCTTCTTCCGATAGTTGATAGATTAACTGATCTTCAATGGCTTTGGCTTTCTCCTGATCCTTGATGAATTGCAATGGCCAGCTCAGCACACTCTTGAACCAGGCATACACGTCGCCAAAGGCCGATTGTCCGGCTTCCAAGCCAACCATTCCGGGAATGACAGATCCATCAACCTGGCCACAAATTCCCGGAATTAATTTGCCTTCCATGTCTTCGTATGGAGAAACAATGATGTCGCAGGTAGAAGTTCCCATCACGCGCACCAGGGTGTTGGGTACAATTTCGGCACCTACGGCTCCCATGTGGCAGTCGAAGGCACTCACACCCACCACCACATTGGTGGATAAACCCAGTTTGGCAGCCCATTCGGCATTAAGAGTACCAAAAGCTTCGTCGCTGGTATATGTTTCGGTGAAAAGCTGATCGCGGAAACCAGCCAGTTCGGGACCCAGATTCACCAGGAATTCCTCGGGTGGAAGTCCTTTCCAATCGGGGTGCCACAATGCTTTGTGCCCTGCAGCACAACGACTCCGTTTCAGGCTGTTCAGTGCTGTATTTCCGGTAAGCACAGCCGGTAACCAGTCGCAATACTCCACCCACGAAACGGCTTTCTGGCGGACCGAAGCATCGTTCCGCAACACGTGAAGTACCTTGGCCCAAACCCATTCAGAGGAATAAATTCCACCTTCGTATTTGGTGTAATCAACCGCTGCTTTGCGAGCCAAATCATTGATTTCGTCGGCCTCCTGCACAGCAGTGTGATCTTTCCATAAAATGAACATGGCATTGGGATTCTCGGCAAATTCGGGCAACAAAGCCAGCGGTGTACCTTGGGCATCGGTTAAGGCCGGTGTACTGCCAGTGGTATCGAAAGCAATTCCAACTACCTGAGATGCGACCGACGGATCGCATTTTGACAATGCTTCTTTGATGGCAGCCTCCATTACCTCGAGGTAATCGAGCGGATGTTGGCGGTATTGATTTTTAGATGGATCGCAATACTTTCCTTCCATCCATCGGGGGTAATATTTCACCGAGGTGGCCATCTCCTGCCCGTTGGCAGCATCGACCACCAGTGCACGGGCCGAGTCGCTGCCGTAGTCTAGTCCTAT
>JAFGVJ010000208.1 GCA_016938055.1 Prolixibacteraceae bacterium | reverse complement strand
CCAACCATCGGGCAAGGGAAATACTTCGTGGTAAGCATCGAAAACACGTGGTGAAAAACCACCAAAAAGGGTCATCATCCCCAGTTCCAGTTCACGGTCGCTGTAACTTACACAGGGATCGATGAGTGCAGGGCCATATACCGTATTCAACAGGTTGCCCGACCAGAGATCGCCATGAATCAGTGAAGGCTGTGGCTGGTGGCAAAGCAATTCAGGCAGTTTCCTCAAAAATTGATCAAAGACCTTCTGATCGACAGGATGCCATTCCCTGAACTTCCCAATTAGATTGACCAGATGTTGCAAACGGTTTTCGGTATAAAATTGAATCCAGGTAACCTGAAAATGGTTGTTCTGGAGTGTAGCGCCGCAATAGTTGTCAACTGCAAAACCGTACTGATGGTGAATGTTTTGATGCAGCATAGCCAGGCCCTGGCCCAGCATTTCATCAGCATTGGTACAAGGGCCGTGTTCAAGGAAACTGGTCAGCAAAAAAGCCGGGAACTCACCTGTTTCAGAGGCCAAAAAAACATGAGGAAACGTCAGAATAGAATTGTTACTTGTTTGCAGGGCACTTAGCGAGGCTGCTTCGGAAAGAAAAAGGTTTGATGGACCACCCTGGTTCCATTTCAGAAATAGCTTACCCTGGTTGCTATCCAACTGAACTGCATGACTGATACAACCGCCACCCAAAGGTTTTACCCTGTGAACAATGAGGGTTTGCTGGTAATTTTGCTCATAAACAGAGCACAAATGCCTGACAAAATAAGAATCGGGTTTCATGAGGCCCTAAGTTAAAAAAAAAGCCCTGCAAAAATGCAGGGCCTGTATATTTCACCTAAGCTGACGATACTACTTGGCAACTTTCTTCACAATGGCCTGGAAAGCTTCCGGATGGTTCATGGCCAAATCGGCCAGCACCTTACGGTTAATATCAATATTATTCACCTTCAACAGGTTAATAAAAGTTGAATAGTTCAAACCTTCAGGACGGACTGCAGCGTTGATCCGCTGAATCCAGATGGCACGGTAAGCACCTTTTTTTCTTTTTCTGTCGCGGTAGGCGTATTGCATCCCTTTTTCATAGGTATTCTTCGCTACCGTCCAAACGTTTGATCTTGAACCAAAGTTACCTCTGGTTTGCTTCAGGAGTTTTTTCCTTCTTGCACGTGATGCAACGCTGTTAACACTTCTTGGCATAATTTCAAATTTTCGAGTGGTTAGCGTCCTGTTTTATCAGGAACTTTCAGCTAATTCACTCCGGTTAATTACTTTTTTAATTCAATGAAAAGGATTATTTCATGGCAAGCAACTTCTTCACATTGGTTTCATCGGCCGATGACACTACACCAAAGTAAGTGAGGTTGCGTTTGCGCTTGTTGCTTTTTTTGGTCAGAATGTGACTTTTAAAAGCATGTTTCCTTTTGATTTTACCGGTACCGGTGAGCTTAAAACGTTTTTTAGCTCCGGCATTTGTTTTCATTTTCGGCATTATCCTACTGTTTATAAATGAATTACCTAATTATTTTTTCTTCTTAGGTGAAATAAATATCGTCATTCGTTTGCCCTCTAATTTGGGCATGTGATCCAGTGTACCAAATTCTTCAAGTTCCTGGGCTAGTTTCAGGAGTAAAATTTCTCCTTTTTCCTTGAACAGGATCGTTCTTCCTTTAAAGAACACAAAAGCTTTCAGTTTAGCACCTTCCTGCAGAAACTTCTCGGCATGCCGCAATTTAAATTGAAAATCGTGTTCATCGGTATTAGGGCCAAAACGGATTTCCTTCACAATGACCTTCACTGCTTTGGCCTTCATTTCCTTTTGCTTCTTTTTTTGCTGATAAAGAAACTTCTGGTAATCAGTGATTTTACAAACCGGGGGTTCGGCTTTGGGAGAGATTTCTACTAAATCGAGTTCCATTTCATCGGCCATTTTCAGGGCCTGACTGGTTGGAACCACTCCCGGATTTTCAATGTTATCGCCAACTAAACGTACTTCGCGAACCCGAATTTGGTGGTTGATGCGAAAGAACATTTTATCGTCGTTCTTGTCGTTCATTCTTCCTTGTGGTGCTATTGCTCTATCCTCCTTTAAATTAGTAACTATTTAATTATCAATGGCAGCCAATTGCTGTTCCACTTCGCTTTTGATAAAACGGGCAAACTCGTCAATGGTCATTGTACCCTTGTCGCCTTGGCCCTGCTGACGTACAGCAACAGATTCTGCCTCCTGTTCCTGCTCACCTACGATGAGCAGATAGGGGATTCTTTTCAGTTCATTGTCCCGAATCTTTCTGCCTATCTTTTCGTTACGGTCGTCAACGGCGGTGCGAATATCGGAAATATTTAAAATATTTGAAACTTTTCGTGCGTAATCGTTGTATTTTTCGCTGATCGGTAGGACAACCACCTGATCGGGGGTGAGCCACAAAGGAAATTTTCCTGCTGTATGTTCAATCAATACAGCTACAAAACGCTCCATTGAGCCGAAGGGTGCACGGTGAATCATCACCGGACGATGCTTTTGATTATCGGCCCCGGTATATTCCAGCTGGAAGCGTTCTGGCAGGTTGTAATCTACCTGAATGGTACCCAGTTGCCAGTTCCGGCCCACGGCATCCCTGATCATAAAATCAAGTTTTGGTCCATAAAAAGCAGCTTCGCCCAGCTCGGTTACAGTATTCAATCCCTTTTCGGACGCTGCTTCAATGATAGCCTGCTCGGCTTTTTCCCAATTCTCGTCAGAACCAATGTATTTGGTTTTATTATTGGGATCGCGCAAGGAAATTTGCGCTGTATAATCCTTAAAATCAAGGGCTTTAAAAATGATAAAAATGATGTCGATCACCTTTTTGAACTCCTCTTTCAATTGATCGGGCGTACAAAAAATGTGAGCATCATCCTGGGTGAAACCACGAACGCGGGTCAGTCCATGCAATTCACCACTCATTTCATAACGGTAAACTGTTCCAAATTCTGCAAAGCGAATGGGAAGATCCTTGTAGGAACGGGGCCGTGCCTTATAAATTTCGCAATGGTGAGGGCAGTTCATTGGTTTCAGCAGATACTCCTCGCCTTCCTGGGGCGTGGTAATGACCTGAAACGAATCTTTACCATATTTTTCATAATGGCCCGAAGTTTTGTAGAGGTTCACATTGCCAATGTGTGGCGTAATGACCTGTTCGTAACCAAATTTCTTCTGTACTTTTTTGAGAAAGATTTCCAACTGTTCGCGCAACTGGGCTCCTTTGGGCATCCACAAGGGCAAACCCATTCCCACTTCCTGCGAAAAGGTGAACAAATCCATCTCTTTACCGATTTTGCGGTGATCGCGTTTTTTAGCTTCTTCCAATAAAACCAGGAATTCTTCCAACAACTTTGCTTTCGGAAAACTGATGCCGTAAATACGGGTCAGCATTTTGTTCTTTTCGTTACCACGCCAGTAAGCCCCTGCTACACTCAGTAGCTTGATGGCTTTAACTGCTTCGGTATTGGGCAAGTGAGGCCCACGACACAAATCAGTAAAGTTGCCCTGACGATACAAGGTAATGGTTCCGTCTTCAAGGTCGTTGATCAGTTCAAGTTTGTACTGATCATCCTTGGTCCTGAACATTTTCAAAGCTTCGTCCTTGCTGATATCTTCACGTACGATGTCGTTTTTCTGACGGGCAAGCTCCAGCATTTTATTTTCAATTACCTGAAGGTCTTTCTCAGCGACAACCTGTCCTTCGGGTAGGTCAATGTCGTAGTAAAACCCATTTTCAATGGTCGGTCCTATTCCAAATTTTGTACCGGGGTAAAGGGCTTCAATGGCCTCGGCCATGATGTGGGCCGATGAATGCCAGAAAGCATGTTTGCCTTCCTTGTCGTCCCATTTGTGTAAATTAATTTTTGCATCTGAAGCAATGGGACGTGACAAATCCCAAACTTCGTCATTCACCGTAACCGACAAAACTTCTTTGGCCAGCCGCGGACTGATATCATTGGCGATATCCATCCCGCTTACTGGCTGAGTATATTGTTTGATACTTCCGTCAGGAAGGCTTATATTGATCATAGTGCTTCATTTTTCAAAAAGAGTTTGCAAAGATAATGATTCTGAAAAAAATTCAAGTGATTTCATCATAATTCTTCGTTAAATAAATGCCTAAAAACAAATCTATTTCCTTCCTTTTAAACTACTTATTTACAATTCATTTTAATGTTCAATGCTGGTATTTGAAAAGTGAGTAAAACCATCACTTTTCAAATGATCGTTCGTAGACGATAAAAAATAAAAAACAGACTGATTTATCAGACTAAACCAAAATATAGTTTAAATTAGAAAGCTTAACGTTGCGATATTTCAGCGAGTGATTGCTTGTGTGTTATAAAATATTTTAAAATGATGATTTTCAGAATACTGTTTCTGATAGCGGCTGGTTTGTTGGTGATGCTTAATTCATCCATGGCCTCTGATGACAAAGAAAGCTTGTTATCGAAAACCTTCGTAGTGGAGGGCGATCACTTTTATCCTCCCTATGAATTCATCAATGAACAGGGGCAGCCCGATGGATTTAACATAGAATTGTTCCGCGCTCTGGCCGATGAACTGGGCATCAACTACCAGATTCAACTGAAAAGCTGGAAGGATGTTTGGCACGACATTGAAAACCAGCAAGCCGACATTATTCTGGGTATGATGGTTTCTGAACAACGACACGATAAGGTTCTGTTCGGAATTCCCCATAGTATCATGACGCATGGAATTTTTGTCCGTAAAGGTTCTCCTGTAAAATCCATCGATGATTTAACAGGCAAAGCAGTGATTGTTCAAAACTTCGACCGGATGCACGAATATGTCCTGGAAAAAAAGCTTACTGATCAGATCATTCCCGTTGAAAGTCAGCTTGAAGCCCTGAAATTGCTTTCTCTGGGAAAATACGATGCTGCACTTTTGGGAAATTTTCAGGGTGAATATTTATTGGACAAGCACCAAATTAAAAATGTAAAACTGCGCACTTCGAATATTGAACCTCAGAAATATGCCATGGCAGTTAGCAGACATAACGAAGAATTATTAAGCTTACTCAATGCAGGGCTATATCAGTTAAAATCGAGTGGCGAATACGACCGAATTTATGAAAAATGGTTCTCGGTTCACGAAAAGAAACAATTGCTGCACCGATACAAATATCTCTGGTTGATTCTGGGCCCTTCCATTTTTTTCCTTGGAATTTTTATTGTGCTGCTCCGATTGCAGGTAAACCGTACAACCAGGAAGCTCAAAGAATCCAATCAGGCTTCCTTAAAACTGGTAGATGATTTGCAAAAGAAAATTACTTTCAGGAAGAAGATGGAAAAAGCATTTTTCCAGAACGAACGAAAATTCAGGGAAATTTTTAATTCCACCACCGAAGCCATCCTTGTTCAAGACATCAATAGCGGGCAAATTGCAGATTGCAACAACCGAACCATCGAAATGTACGGTTTTGATTCCAAAGAAGAATTGTTCCTTTGCACCTTTGGCGATTTAATTGCCGAAACCGATGACTTTTCCCGGGAGCTGGCCACCGAAAATATTGAGTTGGCCAAAAAAATGGGGAGTTCAACCTTTGAATGTCCCGCCAAAAGAAAGGACAATCAGCACTTCTGGGTAGAAGTCAGCTTTAAACATGCCGAAATAGGTGAAGAAGAAATCATTCTGGCAGTGGTTCGCGATATCAGTGAAAGAAAAAAAGCGGAGAAAGAATTACTGGAAGCCAAGGAACATGCCGAAGAAAGTGATCGATTGAAATCGGCCTTTCTGGCCAATATTAGCCATGAAATCAGAACTCCGCTCAATTCCATCATGGGTTTTGCCAGTATGTTGCCTGAAGAAGATTCTAAAGAACTGATGGCCGAATATGCCAGCATCATTGTCAGCAATTCCGAACAATTGGTAAGCCTTATCGATGGCATTGTGATTTATTCCAAGCTTCAAACCGGCCAGATGAACATCCGGAAAACGTCTTTCAGTATCGGAAATATGTTTGAGGATATCCAGCGCTCCTTTAGCCTCCCTGAATACCAAAAAGGTATACAATTAATAATGGATGATCAAAGTGGAAATATAGACACCATCACGACCGATTACGACAAACTGCGTCAGGTTTTTAACAATCTTATCACCAACGCCTTTAAATACACCAATGAAGGGAGTATCCATTTTGGATATCACACCAGTGGACAACAGTTTACTTTTTATGTACGCGACACCGGTATTGGCATTCCACCTGAAGACCAGCCTCACATTTTTGAACGTTTCTTCCGTGGAAAAAACATTGATCAAACTTACGACCGCGGCACCGGACTTGGTTTGAGCATAGTGAAGGAATTGGTTGAATTGCTTGGAGGTAATATTATTCTAGAAAGTGAATTGGGTAAAGGAACCTTGTTCCAGTTTAACCTGCCGGTCACATTTATGAAAGAATTTGATGATCACAAATGAATTCCATATTTTCATGGTCGGTTTTTTGGATTAAAATGGGGAATAACGAGAAAATGAGATTTCATGAAATTGTAGTGATTGACGATTCATTGTCCAACCTGCGATTGCTTTCCGACATTTTGTTGGAAGCCGGCTATAACGTGATGGAATTTGACAATGGCCCTGAGGCCATTCAACACATTACAAACTCGCGGCCCAACATTATCCTGCTGGACATTATGATGCCCAATATGGATGGCTTTGAAGTGTGCCGTGCCTTAAAAGCCAATCATCTCACCAGCAACATCCCCATTATTTTCATCAGTGCACTGGAAGATATCGACACCAAAGTGAATGGATTCAGGGAAGGAGGTGTTGACTACATCACAAAGCCATTCCGAAGGGAAGAAGTGCTGGCAAGGGTTCAAACCCATCTGTTGATCCACAGCTTACAATCCGAACTGATTGAAAAGAATAATTTGCTTCACAAAGAAATTGAACATCGAAGCAAAACGGAGAAATTTCTGAAAGCCAGCGAAGAACAGTTCAGAAACCTTTTCAACAATTCACCCGTTGGCAAAACCATTACCCGGCTCAACGGCACTTTTACCGTGAATAAGCATTTCAGTGAAATGCTTGGATACTCAATTGATGAACTGAACAATAAATCGTGGATGGAAGTCACACATCCCGATGACATTGAACTGGGCAAAGAACATGTACAGGAGTTATTGACGGGAAAAACAAACATAGCCCATTTCGAGAAACGCTACCTTCATAAAAACGGACATGAGGTGTGGACCGAAATTTCTGTTGTATTACAGCGTGATCAGGATGGGAATCCACTCTATTTTATTACCGGCAACAACGATATTACCCAAAAGAAAGAAGCCGAACGGATACTGGCAGAGCGCGAAAGCTGGCTGCAGCTCTCGTTAAAAACCAACTATGCTTCAGTGTTCGAAAACAATTTCGACACCGGCAAAGTGATCACCACCCCGGAATTATACCGCTACCTGGGCTACGCCGATGATGAAATACCAAAGAACATTGATGAGCTCGTTAACATTATTCATCCCGATGATCTTTCATTGGTGTTGAAAGCTTCCAATGATCATCTCGCCGGATTGACCAATGAATATTTCGCAGAATTCCGAATCAGGAACAAAGCAGGTAAATGGATATGGATCGATGGCCGTGGAAAAATCTATCAGTATAACAACGAGGGAAAACCATCGGTACTGTTGGGAATCTCCAGAGTCATCCATGATCAGAAACTGGCTGAAGAAGCTTTGCAAAAAAGTGAATTTTTTTTCAGAGAATCGCAAAAAGCCGCCCTGATTGGTTCATACCGTCTCAATTTTGGAACGGGCGAATGGGAATCATCTGAAGTTTTGGATCAACTTTTTGGGATTGACCTCACCTTTACACGTAACATCGTAAACTGGGTCCGGATCATCCATCCTTCCGATCGTGAAATGATGAGTCAATACTTGCAGCAAGAAGTCATCGAAAAACATCAGCGTTTTAACAAAGAATACCGGATCATGCGTCAGAACGACGGAGCCATCCGTTGGATGCACGGGCTGGGGAGTTTGTTGTTTGATGAAAACGGACAACTGCAATTCATGACCGGTACCATCATGGACATTACCGACCGGAAAAATGCTGAATTGGCCAGCAACGAAGCCAAACAAAAACTCGATCTCTTTTTTAACCAAAGTCGCGATGGTTTCTTTTTCATGGAAATTGATGAACCGATCGACTGGAACGGGGGTTCCAACCGGAATCAGCTGGTCGAAAAGGCATTGATCGACTTAAGAATTACAAGGGTCAACGAAGCACTTTACAGCCAATACCTGGCAGAACCTGACTTTTTTATCGGCAAAAACCTCAAAGAACTCTTCATCTACAACCTCGATAAAATCAGGGAGCAATGCTTCGATCTTTTCGATGTAGGCAATTTGAACATGTTAAATACCTTCCACAAACAAAACGGGAACCGCATCACCGTGGAAGGTTCATATACTTGTCAGTACAACGATGAAGGTAAAATTACCGGCTTATTTGGCATTCACCGTGATGTAACCGAAAATCGGAAATTCACGCAATTGATTCAAAATGAACGGCAATTGCTGAGAACTTTGATCGACAACCTTCCATATGCCATTTATTTCAAGGATGTGAATGCCAAAAAAATGGTTGCAAATGCTGCAGACATTCATTTGATGCATTGCCAAACAGAAGCTGATTATCTTGACAAAACTGATCTTGAAATTTTTCAGAATGCCGATGAACAAGAAGGTTATTCCGAAGACATGAAAGTGCTTGAAAGTGGGATCCCCATGATCAACAAAGAAAATACCTACATCGATGCCGATGGAAATGAAAAATCACGTTTGATCTCAAAATACCCCATCAGAGACCAAAACGGCACCATTACCGGGCTGGTGGGTATTGGACACGACATTACTGAACAGAAAAAGGCCAATGCAACCATTCTGAAACTTTCAAAAAGTATCGAACAAAGCTCATCCACCATTCTCATCACAGATACCGAAGGAGTGATTGAATATGTCAATCCAAAGTTTACTGAAGTATCGGGTTATACGCCTGATGAAGTAATTGGGAAAAAGCCCAACATCCTCAAAACAGAACTCACACCCCCCGAAACTTTCCAACAGCTCTGGTCCACCATCCTGTCAGGTGAAATATGGCGGGGCGAATTATTGAACCGCAAGAAGAATGGCGACCTACATTGGGAATGGACGTCCATTTCGCCCTTGAAAAACGAAAAAGGGATTATCACCAATTTCATTGCCACCAATGAAGATATCAGTGCCCGGAAAAAAATGGAGGCCGATTTGATCCTGGCCAAAGAAAAAGCCGAAGAAAACGACCAGCTAAAATCGGCCTTTCTGGCCAACATGAGCCATGAAATCAGAACGCCCCTGAATTGCATCCTGGGCTTTTCCGAATTGCTCTCCGACAATGAACTCGATCCCTTGCAAAGGCAGGAATTTGTTGATCTCATTATGAATTCGGGCAACAATCTACTGGGAATTATTAACGATATTCTCGATATTTCTAAAATTGAAGCCGGGCAGGTCTCGGTGCGGATGAGTAACTTCCCCATTCAACATGTTATCCGTGAAGTTTGGAAGGAATTCGAAATGAAAGCCCAGGAAAAGAACATTCAACTCACCATCAGCCCAGCATGCAAAAATATTGAAACCTTCATTACCAACGATGAGCCGAAAATTAAACAGGTACTGATCAATTTTGTGAGCAATGCACTGAAATTTACGCACAAAGGCATCATTGAAATGGGGCTCGATGTGGATGAAGATCAAATCAAAGTATACGTGAAGGACACGGGCATTGGTGTACCCAAAGCATACCATCAGCAAATTTTTGAACGCTTTCGCCAGGTTGAAACAGCTTCCACCCGAAAACACGGGGGCAACGGCCTCGGGCTGGCCATATCCAAAAGCCTGATCGAAATGCTGGGTGGCACCATTGGTATGGAATCGGAACCCGGCAAAGGCTCCGTCTTTTATTTCACCATTCCACGCAAGGGAAACAATCACAACATCAATGATGAACAGCAGGAATAAAACATACGCCGATGCTTTTCTCGAAGCCTTGCTGAACGGAAACCGGGATAGCTGTTCAGCACTGGCACACCGCTACCTCGATGAACATCCTTCGTTGACTGATTTGTACGAACATGTGATTAGCAAAGCGCTGTACGAAGTTGGACGCCTGTGGGAAATCAATAAAATTACGGTAGCCACCGAGCACCTGGCTACAGCCATCATCGAGGGTATTTTAAACGAGTTGTTTGAAAAACTCACCGCACAGAAGAAATTTACAAAAAAAGTGGTCCTGGCCTGTGTCGAAAACGAAACCCATCAGATCGGAATCAAAATGGTTGCCGATGTTTTTGAAATGAAAGGCTGGGACAGTTACTTCCCTGGAACTGGTTTGACAAACAGTCAGTTGATTGACTATATGACAAAAACAAAACCCGATGTGATCGCCATTTCACTGAGCATCTATTTCAACTTTCACCAACTGATACTATTGGTGACATCCGTTCGTGAGCATTT
Source organism: Prolixibacteraceae bacterium (assembly GCA_016938055.1). GTDB lineage: Bacteria > Bacteroidota > Bacteroidia > Bacteroidales > Prolixibacteraceae > Roseimarinus. Next base: position 4,471 of record JAFGVJ010000208.1, on the reverse strand, counting down.
CCCGGCGATAGAAATACTGGTAGGAGGACAAGCCTTCAAGCAACTCTCGTCCGAAACCATTCAAACATTGGGGAAGGTGCTCTATATTTCCGATCTTTACATCCTTGAAAAGTTTATCGATACCATCAATAAACAATTGGAACAAACAGCATGAACAGAAAAGCATTGATCAAAAGAGCCTCTTTTCGGATACCAATGAGCAAAGAAAACGCTTAAGAATACAATAAGAACAGGATAGCAGGTGCAAAGTATAACTGATAAAATGGAAAAACGAACCGATTTGAACGAACTGCCTGGCCAACAAAACATTTGAGTCTCGTATGGAGAAATGTATGGAGAAAACCATCGAACATAAGCTATTTAAAGAATGGCAGGATGTTTTAAAACAAAGCATCAATAACAGTAAGGCCATAGCCCTGGCGGTTTTCGACCTTCACGGGAAACTGCTGTGGGCCAACCAGGCCATGTGTTATTTTCTACAAACCAACAACACCGAGCTGCAACCAGTCAATCAGTTCATCAATCCAAAACTGGAGGACTTGCTCAACAAGCAATACGAGGGTTTAATATTTGATGGTTTCATGACCATTGGAAATTACATCGACATTAGCTACGGATTACAAACCGTCATTTACAGAAAAAACGAACAACTATTCATTGTAGCCGAAGCCAATGTCCCTGAATTGTTCAGCAACAACAAGCAAATGAGCCTGATGAACCAACAGGTAAACAACCTGCAACGGCAAATCATTAAAGAAAAGAAAAACCTCGAGGCTGCTTTACTGGAAATCAACAAGCGAAAGCAGGAACTGGAACAATTGAACGAACAGCTGGCAGCATTGAACATGGAGAAAAACAGGTATGTGGGCATGGTGGCTCATGACCTGCGTAATCCCATCGGTATTGCCGAATCGTTTTCCAATTTGATCATCGAGGACTTGGACATCATCAAAAGAGAAAAATTGACTGATTATCTGAAAATTATCAATCGTAGCTGCAATTTCTCGCTGGAACTGATCCACAATTTTCTCGACATCTCAAAAATTGAAGCCGGCATATTTGATGTCAACCGCGAAACTACCGATTACATAGCCTTTGTTCACAACAACATCGAAGATGAACGAAAACTGGCCGCCAACAAAGGACAGAAAATTGGTATTCAAACAACGATTCCTTCCCTAACGCTTTCCTTCGATCACAACAAAATACAACAGGTATTGAACAACCTGCTGAGCAATGCCATTAAATATTCCATGCCTGGTACCAGCATAGAAATTAACATTGAATCTAAAAATAATCAGGTCGTTACCCGGATCATAGATCAGGGACTTGGAATTCCCAAAGAAGAAATCCCCAATTTATTTCATGCTTTCCAAACCACATCGGTAAGGCCTACAGGCAATGAAAAGTCCACCGGTCTGGGCCTGGTCATCGTGAAAAAGATCATTGAAGCCCATCAGGGGACCATCGCTGTTGAAAGCGAAGCAGGCAAAGGCAGTGTATTTTCATTTACGCTTCCCATCGTGCAGGAATAAGTGGACTTGTTCGTCTGTTTTGCAAAAGCTCCTGCACTTCGTCCTTTTACCTTGAAAAAATTTATGCTATTTTTCAATCGCAAAACAGCCCATCGTTCTGCCATGTGATAGTAAGCAACCATTTTATACAAACAGAAAATAAGGTACCATGAGATTGATTTTTTTCATGCTAATGATTGCGCTGAGTATTAATGTACAGGCACAAACTAAACAATTAAGCCTCGAAGATTTTGTTACAAACAGTACCTTCAGGCCTGCTACCATCGACGGGATCAATTCCATGAACGATGGCCTCCATTTCACCTCCTTGGTCGATGGAAAACAAATTGTACAATACCATTATAAAACAGGTGAGCAAGTAGCTGTTTTGTTCGACCTGAACATGCTAAAGGACAAACCCATCAACAGCATCTCTGCTTATACATTCAGCAATGATGAACAGCGTATCCTGCTCGAAAGCAATAAAAAATCGATTTACCGGCACTCCTACACTGCCAATTTTCATGTTTGGGACCAATACACCCAAACACTCTACAGCGTTTCGGATTACGGACCGCAACAGGTAGCTTCCCTGTCACCCGACGGCGAGCGCATTGCCTTTGTACGCGATAACAACATCTACATCAAAACCCTCCGTTTTGGTACCGAGCTGCAGGTGACTGCCGATGGTGAGAAAAACAAAATCATCAATGGTGTTCCCGATTGGGTGTACGAAGAAGAATTCAGCTTTAACAAGGCACTCGAATGGTCGCCCGACAGCAAACAGCTGGCCTACATTAAATTCGACGAAAGCGAAGTAACTGAATTTTCATTTCCGCTCTACAAAGGTGAAATGCCTGAAAAAACCGATTACCAGCTGTATCCCGGCGAATACACTTACAAATATCCCAAAGCAGGTCAAGCCAATGCCAAGGTTTCGGTTCATGTGTACGATGTGAAAACCCGTACCACCTTGGCAATGAATACCGGAAGTACCGATTACATTCCCAAAATCACCTGGACCCCAACAGGCAACGACCTGGCTATTTTCAGGTTGAATCGTTTTCAAAACGAATTGGACCTGTTGTATGCCAACCCTTATACCGGCGACATCCGCACCATCATCAACGAGAAAAACAAACGCTACATCGATGAGCAGTTCCTGGCTCAATTCACCTACCTCGACGATGGTGAGCATTTTGTGGTGATGAGCGAACGCGATGGTTGGTCGCATTTGTACCTCTACAAAAACACCGGTTTTATGGTGAAGCAAATCACTTCGGGCAAGTTCGATGTGACCGACTTTTACGGTTACGATCACAAAAACAAATTGTTTTATTACCAGGCAGCCAAAAAATCACCTTTGCAAAGGGAAGTTTATGCCGTGAGTTTCGACGGAAAAAAGGAAAGCAACTTATCGGCCAAAGCAGGAACCAACAAAGCACTGTTCAGCAACAGTTTTCTTTATTTTCTGAATTATTTCTCCAGCCATCAACAACCCTTAACAGTTACCGTTCACGATGCCAAAGGCAAACAGCTCAGGGTACTGGAAGACAACCAGGCCTTGCGCGATAAGCTGGCTGAATACCAAATAACAAGCCGCGAATTTATCAGCTTCAATAATTCTGAAGGCTTTGAACTGAACGGTTACCTGATCAAACCGTCTAATTTCGATCCAAACCGCAAGTATCCGGTGGTAATGACCCAATACAGCGGACCAAATTCGCAGGAAGTGCTCGATGAATGGTTGTTCGACTGGCACAGTTACCTGGCCAGCCAGGGCTACCTGATTGCCTGTTTCGATCCTCGGGGAACTGCAGCCAGAGGGGAAGATTTCAGGAAAGCAAGCTACCTGCAACTGGGCAAACTGGAAGCAGACGATCAGGTGGAAGCGGCAAAATACCTTGCTTCCCTCCCCTACACCGATGGAAACAAGATAGCCATTTGGGGCTGGAGCTATGGCGGCTTTATTACCGCGCTTAGCCTGAACAAGGGAGGCGAAGTTTTCAGGGCGGGCGTGGCCGTTGCACCGGTTACCAACTGGCGCTTTTACGACACGGTTTATACCGAACGTTTCATGCGTACACCCCAGCAAAATCCCGATGGTTACGACGACAATTCACCCATCAACAACGTGGATCAAATCAAAGGAAGGTTGTTGTTGATCCACGGAACTGCCGACGACAATGTACACGTTCAGAATACCCATGAGTATGCCGAAGCCCTTGTTCAGGCTGGCATTCCTTTCGACATGCAGGTGTACACCAACCGGAACCATTCCATTTACGGAGGTAAAACCCGCTTGCACCTTTTCAGGCAAATCATCCATCATTTCGATACCTATCTGAAATAATGTTTTCATTTTCCGAAAGTTGCAAAGCAGCATCAAAAACAAGCTTTTTCGTTCAACGTTTTTTTTGAAAAGCTTTCAAATTTTATTTGACGGAGTCAATTGAATTTTTATATATTTGCAGCCTGAAAAGCCCAGATGGCGGAATTGGTAGACGCGCTAGTTTCAGGGACTAGTATTCGTAAGGATGTGCAGGTTCGAGTCCTGTTCTGGGCACCAAAAGCTGAAATTCGAAAGAGTTTCAGCTTTTTTATTAAAAGTTACAACGAAACTGAAATGAGTTCTTTCCCTAATCAATGTAAGCCATCCAGACTTTCAATACAAGCCATATAATTCCGATCACTTTTTGCTATAGTAACTGTAATAGTTTCCATCATCTACACTTATTTAGAATTTCACTCCTGATTGCTTTTCAATACTTTTCAAAATAAATCCGTATTAAAAATGATATTATCTAAGAAGACTCCGATCAAATAAACCCTTCCAAACCTTTGATATCCTCATCCGACAAACCCACTGGTGTAAATCCCGCCTGTAAACATTGCAGGTAAATGCCGGCCGCTTTATCGCTGACATCCAGAAAATCGAAAGCCTCCTGTGCATCGGT
>JAFGVJ010000028.1 GCA_016938055.1 Prolixibacteraceae bacterium | reverse complement strand
CTGACTGATCGGTATGGTTTTGCATCAAGTCAGTTTGTGGATTCAGATTCAACAATAATTGCATCGTTTTTACTGGAAACTGTTCCCCGATCGTTGAACCTGAAGGTGAAAAACGAGCAACATTTTCGCTTGGAGGGTTTGCTGTTCGATCCGCTTCATGGTGTTGTGGTTGATCATGTTCCTTTTCGCGGAAAGCTGAATGTCAAAATGAAAGAATACGATAGCAAACAATTCCTTTTACAATGTCAGCTACTGCAGCCTGCCATGGTGGTGTTACAATATGGCTTGAATGTGGTTCCCGATGTCAGGTTGGAATATGGAAATTACCGGATTGCTCTTCAACAGGATCTTCAACTTTTGAAGAAATACCTGCCCAATGCTTCTTTTTTGGTCATGGGTGTTCCCGACATGGCACGGAAAGAGGCTGGTATAATGGTTTCATATCCAAATATAACAGCTGTAATTGAAGCACAACGCGAAGCGGCTATGAGAGAAAAGGTAGCATTCTGGAACTTCCGAAAAGCCATGGGCGGTGAAGGTGCCATGGTGAAATGGGTTGACGACGGGCTTGGACGTAGTGATTATGCCCATTTAACTGCTGCCGGAGCCGAAAAAGCAGCGACCATTTTTGTGAACGATCTGATGCAGGTCATTTCAACACTCCCGGCCGATGATTGAGTACCTCCATACCTGCTTACAGGATTTTCTCCGATATTCCGATGCGGCACCCTGGCTTTTTACTCGCAGGGCTTTTTGGGTGTTCTTTGGCGGTGTGGTGGGACTGTATTCCCTTTTCTACCGGAGAACCAGGATGCGAAATATCTACCTGATGTTGATAAGCTTGTTCTTTTACTATAAAACAGGGGGCTGGTTTGTGAGCTTGTTGCTGTTTTCTGCTTTCAGCAATTATTTATGGGGGCGCTGGATTGGAAGCGCTCACACAAAAGGTACCAGAACAACTTTTCTGCTTGCAGGCTTGATGACCAATTTCGGAATGCTCATATATTATAAGTATGCCTATTTTTTTACAGATTTGCTCAACCAGTTGATTCCCGATACCTATGAAACTTATAATTGGCTGGCATATTGCTGGAATGCATGTTTGCAGACCCATTTTTCAGTCAATGACATCCTCTTGCCGGTGGGTATTTCGTTTTTCACATTTCAGGCGGTCAGCTACCTGGTCGATGTGTACACGCGGCGTACCGATGTGGTTCGGAACTTATTTGATTTCACTTTTTATCTGTCGTTTTTTCCTCAGTTGGTGGCCGGCCCCATTGTCAGGGCTTCGGCTTTCATTCCTCAGATTTATCGAAAATATGAAATCAGCAAGCGGGAATTTGGGCATGCTTTGTTTTTGATCATGACCGGTTTGGTGAAGAAACTGGTTTTTGCCGATTTTCTGGCCATCAATTATACCGATCGCATTTTTGAGCAACCCTCGTTGTATAGTGGTGTTGAGAACCTGATGGCCATTTATGCCTATGCGCTTCAAATTTATTGCGACTTCTCGGGCTATACCGATATGGCCATTGGCATTGCCCTGTTGTTGGGTTTCAGGCTACCCATTAACTTTAATTCACCCTACAAGGCAACGTCACTGAGCGATTTCTGGCGTCGGTGGCACATTAGCTTGTCAACCTGGTTGCGCGATTATTTGTATATCCCTTTGGGCGGAAACCGAAAAGGTAAAATCAGAACAGCATTCAATCTGATGGTGACCATGTTACTGGGTGGATTGTGGCATGGAGCCCACTTCAAATTCATTATTTGGGGCGGATTACATGGTACTGGTTTGCTTTTGGAAAAAATGATGCATCCATTTCAGAAGAAATATTCCAATCGGCTTCTTGTTCGCATGATTTTTATTTTTATTGTTTTTCATTTTGTTTGCCTGGGGTGGATGTTTTTTCGTGCCGAGACAATGGCCGATGTTATGGGAATGTTTCACCAGCTGATTTATGCCTTCAGATTGGAACACCTTTGGCGTTTTATTATTGATTACAAGTTGATTGCCTCATTACTTACAGCTGGATTTTTCTTCCATTGGATCCCTGCTGGCTGGCAGGAAAGCATACGTGGAAAATTCATTGAATGGCCACTTTGGGGGAAGGGATTGGTGGTTTTAGTGATCTTATTGGTAGTAAACTATTTTTTATTAGCAGATATTCAAGCTTTCATTTATTTTCGTTTTTAATTTGTCAAGTCACAACACATGAACAATCAAAACGATTCCATGCATACCATCCGTTCCATTTTTGAACGCGAAGCTGAGGCCATCCGGAATATTCCGGTGAGTGAACAATACGATAAAGCCATTGAGCTGATTTACCAACAAGTGCATCAAAAGCAGGGAAAACTGGTTGTCAGTGGTATGGGAAAAGCTGGTCAGATTGCACAGAACATTGCCACTACCTTCAGTTCAACCGGAACACCCTCGGTGTTTTTGCATCCCAGCGATGCCCAGCATGGCGATTTGGGAATATTGGCGGCCAACGATGTACTTTTACTCATATCGAATTCCGGGAAGACCCGTGAAATAATGGAGCTGATTGATCTGGCACGAAATCTTTTTCCCGAGCTCCCGTTAATAGTGATTACCGGCAATTGTCATGCTGATATTTCAGCCCATTCACAGGTTTGCATCCATACAGGTAACCCCCCCGAAGTTTGTCCGCTGGGATTAACGCCCAGTACTTCAACCACGGTGATGACCGTGATTGGAGATGCGCTTATGGTGTTGATGATGAAGAAAATAGGCTTCACCAGTGCCGATTATGCCAAACGGCATCACGGAGGATACCTGGGACACAAATCAAGAGAACAATCCAAACATTAAACACCCTTTGATCATGAGAATTGAAAAACAGAAAACCATTGCCGTAATGATCGACATCCAGGAACGTTTGTTCCCGGCTATGGCTGGTAAAGAAAAATTGTTGGACCATGCGCTAAAACTATTGAAAGGTTTGGTGTCACTGAAAGTTCCAGTTTTAGTTACCGAACAATACACCAAGGGATTGGGTCAAACATTGCCTGAATTGTCTGCTTGTATTCCTGATTTTTTGCCCATTGAAAAGCGCAGTTTTAGTTGTTATGATTCACCGGCATTTGTGGAAGCCCTGGAAGAGGAAGATGCTCCCAACATCATCCTGTTTGGCATCGAATCACATGTTTGTTTGTTGCAAACAGCGATCGATTTGAAAGGAGCCGGATATTTGCCCGTTGTGGTGGCCGATTGCACCACCTCGCGCAAAGAGTCGGATTGGAAGCTGGCCCTTGAACGCTTTCGCTACGAAGGCATACTGATTTCCAGTTATGAATCAATTTTATTTGAACTCACCCGGAGTTCAGAATCAGAGCATTTTAGAAGCATATCACAAATTGTGAAGTGACATGAAAACTGAGCCCAACATATTGCGACAAAAATTAACCAAAAAAGAAGGGTGGATTTCGATTCTGTTCAACACCTTTCTTTTTGCCATTAAATACTTTGCAGGTGTTTCAAGTGGATCACTAGCCTTAATTGCCGATGCATGGCATACCTTGTCTGATTCACTGAGTTCAGTATTTGTATTGATCAGTGCCCGTTATTCCTTTAAAAAACCCGACAAGGAGCACCCCTTTGGTCATGGGCGTTTTGAGTTGATCACCTCAATTTTTATAGGAATATTGCTCATTTTGATTGCTTTCAATTTCATCAAGGAAGGAATCGTTAAATTTTATAATCACGAAGAGGCGCAATTTGGCTGGTTAGCCATTACGGCTACCGTGCTATCCATTGTTATGAAGGAAGGTCTGGCTCAATATGCTTTCTGGGCTTATAGGAAGACCAAATCTGAAACACTGAAAGCCGATGGCTGGCACCACCGGAGCGATGCCATCTCTTCGGTGGTTATTTTAGTGGGAATCCTGGTTGGCAGTTATTTGTGGTGGATCGATGCCGCTTTGAGCATCGTGGTTGCTTTCTTTCTGTTGTATGCAGCCTATGAAATAATCAGGAACAGCATCAGTGGCATTCTGGGCGAAGAGGCAAGCAGTGAGACCATTTTGCAAATCAAAACCTTGGCCAATCAGGTTGCAGGGATCGAAGTGCATGCCCATCATGTTCATTTACATAACTATGTAACCCATCAGGAAGTGACTTTCCATATCCGGCTCAACAATCATCTGAACATCTACGAAGCTCATGAAATTACCAGCAGTATCGAAAAAGCCATCAGGGAACAGCTCAATATTGAGGCCACCATACACATCGATCCGCTTATAAAATAATGGTATCAGGAATTAAATTTTTGACAATTCAGGACGCTCGATAAAATCAAAATAACGTCTTAACGAATTGGTCATCAAACGCCGGTAATTAATGGTCAGGTTGTTTTTGTCAATGTATTCAATTAAAAATAACTGGATGTCATCCATCGTAATTTCCTGATCGGTTTTCTGATTGAAAAACCCAAAAAACACATTCAGTAAACTCAGGTATACCTTAACAGTGCCGGCACTGTATCCACGTTCCAGCGATGCTGCTTCAAATTTTTTCAATTTTGCTAGTTGCTCAGCAGTTGGTTTGTTCCGTTTGATCGTTTTACGGTGTGGTTTTTCAACTCGTTTTTCACTTTTAAAATGACGGAAGGCGCTGCTATCGATGACTGCAACTCCTTTTAAAGCATCGGTTAGTTCACCAATTGATGATTCGGTATAGGGCAAATGCCAGAAACGGTAACCGGTACTCCACTCAACCTCGTTTAATTCTCTTAAAATCTCGTCAACCTCAGAATGATCAGGGCAAAGTATGGCTACATGACTCTGTTTTCTGAATTTTACGGGTTGTAAAATGACTTTTACATTACGTCCCATTGTTAAATTTTTTAATTGTTCCCCCAAATAGAATAGAATCCAAATATAATAATTATTGAAATGCCGACAACAAAAGATGACGATTTAATGAAATTTGACAAAAAAATAATAGGAAACAGCTTTTTTTGGAACAAGAGCTCATTGTTAAGGCTTGTATTCAAATAAGATAGCCATTTCTTACTTTCTCCTATCGAACAATCATTCAAAAGTATTCTTATACATTCATAATTTATAGTTTAAAAAAAAGTCAAAAACCCTTGTCAACTGTTAATTTTTTATAATTTTACTGCAAGCAAAGGGGAAACGAAGTAAATGAAGGGCATGGTAATGTTGCTTCAGGGGGAGAAATTTCTTTGCTGAAATGCAGAAGTGTGAACAAAATAACTATAACATTTTGTTAATTCGCTGTAATTAAGCATGGTAATTGTTTTTTAGTGATAAATAAATAACATGATAATATTGCGAGATTGTCTTTTTTATTAACCTAAATTAAATTTTTATGAGAAAATTTGCGCTTTTAATTGCATGCATGGTATTATGCAGTTTGCATGTAGTTTTTGCCCAAAGTCGATCAATTACCGGTACGGTAACTGATGCCGATGATGGAAGTTCATTGCCGGGAGTTTCGGTAGTCGTTAAAGGTACCAGCCTTGGAACGGTTACTGATATTGACGGTAAATTTACTTTGAACATTACTGAAGATGCAGCGAAACTGATGTTTTCGTTTGTAGGGATGCGTACCATTGAAGTCGACATTACTTCAGCCAGCAACTACAATGTCAAACTGGAAAAGTCTGACAT
>JAFGVJ010000207.1 GCA_016938055.1 Prolixibacteraceae bacterium | reverse complement strand
TCCTTCTTCTGGATTTTTTATGCACCGTACAATATTCTCGAACTCGATGAAGACTACCAATTGGCTTTGATTGGCAGCAACTCTTCTGATTATCTCTGGATGCTAAGTCGTCAAACCCATCCCGATTTAAACAGTATCAATGAATTACTGGAAAAAGCCAAAAAACGAGGTTATGACACCAGCAAACTGATTTTTGTAGAACAGAAAAAGGAATAAGCAGAACCATAAACGGAGAACCCGCGTATGAAAGTATTTTATCGAATTGTACTGTTTCCATTGGCCTTTATTCGCTTCGTTTTACTTTGGCTGGTGACTATTTTCTTTGCACTGACCGTGCTGTTTGAAAACCGTTTTTACAGGCGTACCGGAAACTTTCATTTTTGGTCGGCCCGAAACTGGGGAAAGACTTGCCTTTTCATCTTAGGCTTACGCTGTAGTAAAAATACTTTTCCGGAAATTCATCGTTTTATATTGATGCCCAATCACCGCAGTTACCTCGATATTATGGTTTGTGCGGCCTATTCATCTTCGGCTTTTGTGGCCAAACAAGAAGTTAAAAAGTGGCCTGTTCTCGGACAGGCACTTTCGGCCAACCAATCTGTATTGGTCAAGCGTGGTGAACTGAAAAGCCTGCTCAATACCATGCAGGCAATAAAAACTTCACTTGAAAAGGGCGTTTCCATCATCTTATTCCCTGAAGGTACAACTTCCTACGGACCGGGAATATTGCCCTTTAAAAGTGGTTCATTTAAAATTGCAGCTGAATTGCAGGTACCAGTCATTCCATGCGCCATTCATTACCTGGATCCTAACATGGCATGGATTGGCTCCGACACCTTGATTCCCCATTTCTTCAGACAATTCTGGCAACTCAGTTCAGAAGTAAAGCTTCGTTTTGGCGAACCGCTTATTTCAACTGACCATCACCAATTAAAAGCAGCTACAAAGGAACAGATCATCCAAATGCTTGAAAATATGGCATAAAAAAATGGGGACTTGCCATCGGACAAAACCCCATTTTGAATTCATTCAATATTTTATTTTACAATTTTAAACTCCACGTTGGTAAAGGGATTAAGAACCAGCTTCCCTTTTTCAATGTTCAGTTCTTTCAATTCCTGTTGGTCGGGCAAGCAAATCAATGTTCTGGCATCGGATTTTCCATAAATTTTTAATTCAATTTTATTCCAATCCATGAATTTGGTTGACTGAGCCAGTTTGATGTGTGGAATAGCTGCTCCTTCGCGAACCAGCATCACCACCGGTATTTCACCTGCTTCGATATGGTGCCAGCCCGGAGCATACGATTTTCCGGTTTGATAATCGAACCACATTCCCTTACCCGGCAAGTAAACGTCACGCGATTGTGTTTCCTCGAAAAGGGGAGCAACCAGTATATCGGCTCCAAAGAGGTATTGGTTATCGATGAGCCATGCACCCGGATCATCAGGGAATTCCACAAATAAGGCACGCATCATGGGCAGCCCGTTTTCGGAAGCATGTTTCGATTGCGAGTAAATGTATGGCATCAACTGGTAACGCATGTTGGTTGCATTGCGAAAGCTTTTCAAGAAGTCGTTGCTATACTCCCATGGCTCGGTTGGCGGAGCACCATGACTGCGTGTGTGGGAACTCAGCATGCCAAAGGGAGTCCAGCGGGCATACAATTCTTCGGGGCAGGCTTCCACAAAACCACCAATATCGTGGCTCCAGAACGTGAATCCCGATAACCCGATAGACAAACCACCACGCAGGGTTGCCGCCATCGAAGTATTGGAGTTGGCAGGGTCTCCCCCCCAGTGAAGAGGATAGCGCTGACTACCGGCCCAGGTACTCCGTGCCCAGATGATGCGTTCACCATTGGTTTCGTAAGTAATGTCCGAAACTGCTTTGTTGTACCTGAGTGGATACAGGTTATGCTCGTAAAAACCGGTACGGCCATTGGCATAAATTCCGTTGTAAGGAGCAGCCTCGCCAAAATCGACTTTAATAGCACCAACACCCAGTTTGAGCAAGGCGGCAATTTTACCCTGATACCATTCAACTGTTTTCGGATTTGTAAAATCTAACACAGCATCTTCATAAGGCAGGTTTCCTTTGGGGTTCTTCACATACAATCCTTTCTCCACAATTTCTTTAAAAAGCGAATTCTGCGGAACAAAATAGGGCAGCTGCCACAAACAGGTCTCAAAACCATCTTTCTTGAAATCGGTGATCATTTTTGCAGGATCATCAAAACGTGTTTCTGAGAATTTATAATCACAACGCCAGTCTGTTTCAAACCATCCGGTGTCGAAGTGAATCACATCGCAGGGGATTTTGTTATCCCGTAGTTTCTTCGTGACCGTACGGCCATCAATTTCTGAAAAATAAGTGATCCGGCTCATCCAGAAACCGAATGACCAAAGCGGTGGCATGGCTGCTTTTCCTGTCAGATCGGTGTATGCATCCAGAATTTCCTTTGGGTTGCCCAGAAAGATGAACAAGTCGAGACTTTCGTCTCCGATCATCAGTTGCTGCACGCCACTGAAATACTTGCCAAAATCGGCTGTGATGGGTGTCGAAGTGTGCATGAAAACGCCATAGCCATTACTACTCATGTAAAAGGGGATGGGTTTGTACATGGTTTCGTTCTGAATGCCGTTCGCATCGTCGGTACAAAGGACCACGCTGCTTCCGCGCTTGTTAAAATTGGTGTACGATTCGCCCAGTCCAAAGATCTTTTCGTCGGGCGAAAGGGATAGGGTAGCCGAGAAGCTCCGAGAGTAATCGGCCGCCCTGCGAACATAACTGAAAGGCATTACCGGGGTGTAGGTCTTCCCGTTGTTGTCGGAATGATGATTGGTTTTTGTCAACAATTTGCCATTGGCATCGCGAAACTCAATGTGCCAGGGCTTTTCCATGATGGTCACACTTCCAAAAGCCGAAGTGTAACGATGGCCACCGGTTATTGCAGAATAAACCCAAGATTGATCTGTAGGGGCATCCCCATTGACCAGCATTAACGAAGGTTCTGCCAGTGTTTGATCGGGCCCGCTTTGCATCCGTAAGCGGATGGTTCGTGGCGAAACAAAATCGATTTCGATGGGCAGGCGTGGTGCAGCTTCATACTCGTTGCCAGGAAACTCATTGGCCCTTACCGGCACCAGCGAAGCCAACATGTTGTTGAAAGCCTGACGCGTAGCGTATTCATGCCGCAAATATTCCACTTTTCCCGATGCACTCACGGGATCAAACTCAACCAGGGCATCGGCAAAATAATAGGTATTGGTGAAACTCTGAAAATCCCCACTAATGTCAATGGGCTCATTCAGTGTACCAGCATTTTGCAATTGTCCCTTAAGCGGAAGCGACAGCGTCACAACCATCAGTGCAATTCCAAGTTTCAATAAATTTTTCATGTGTTCAGATTGTTATTGGTTTATTCTTTCAAATTCGTTTTTAATTCCAAATAAAATGTTCCTTTTTCATAAGCATTGAAACGACTGTTTGCCTGGCTTTGAGGTCCCAACTGGCTGGCCTGTTTAAACTTTGTTCCAATGGGCGGGATGGCTTTCATCAGCCCGATTGTTCCTTCAGGGAATGGAGGACTGTTGTGCTCATTCCCGGCATGGAGCGGTTTTTGGGGTTTCAACAGCTGTAAAAAATCATTTCCGGTCGAACTAATTATGGTCATTACACCTTCATCGGTCAACAGTTTTGCCCAGTATAAATTGGCATGATAGCCTCTGAATTCAGGATACTGCCAGGTTTCGCCAGTGACCGAATTGTTGGCATCTTTTTCCCAAAGGCCCAGGGTATTCCCCTTTAGCCGGTTCTTCCAAACCCGGTAAGGACCTTCACCCACCCAGGTCATACTTTTGATTTTTTCTTCGGGATAGCTGAAAGTTAATCCCATAAAGTTGAAGGTGCCTCCCTGTGAATAAGCATAATCGATGCGTGCCGGTATACCGGGTTCAAAAGTCCAGTACACATTAAACCATGCATCATTCCCTTTGTAATTGGCTTCCACTTTATATTTTTTGGCGTCACCCGAATGTTTGAATCCAGTAAGATTCATTTCAATTCCAGCCAAAGCTGGTCCGTTTGACAACGAAAGTTCTGTCCCTCCGTTGCTTATCTGCGATAAAAATCCTGAAAGGGTATCGAAAACAAATTCCGTTTCACCACTTAAAACACTTAGGCTTCCTGATCTTTCGCTTACTTTTAAAGCTCCTTCTGAAACCGAAAGGTTGAGCAGGTAATCCATTTCGCCTGGTGATTTTAGGGGAAAGTCCCAGGTCATGATTTCCGATTGATCGGGTGCAAAAGCAGTCAAGTACAATGCATCGGCTTTTTGAAACTCTGAAGGAAGTTCCAATCTTAATTGCCCGGTGCAATTGGGCAGCAAATCAAAAGGTGCAACAAGTCCTTCAGCCAGGGCATTCATCAGCGGGTTTTCATCGGCAGGAGCTGGAAATTTGACCAGACTCCATTTGAATGTACATTGTGAAAGGTTGGTAAAACTATAACGGTTTTCCACGGTCAGTTCTACGGGGTAATCATGCCCAATTTTTTTAGGATGAATAAAAATGGGTGACCAAACTTCCTTGATGGTATAAAACGATGCCTCTTTTTCGCGATGCGGCCCCAGAATTCCATCGGGGTAATAATTCTTGTTGGCATCAATTCGGTTTTCCTGATCGGTACGCACGATCCCTTCGTCGGTTAAGACCCACAAAAAACCACCGGCGGCTGAAGGATGAGCAAGCATGATGTTCCAATAATCATCGAGGCCGGCTCCATGTCCGCCATCGTATAAGCCGTGCAAGAATTCAGTAGGCATTACAATTTCATTGGAATAAAGCGCCGCATTGACCAGGTAATTGTAGTCGATATAATGTTTGGTGTTGATGTTGTTGAAACTTTCCCAGGGATGCAAAACTGTTCGTTTTTGAGGATCGTATAGGGCATATTCATTGTCCAGTTCCAGGTTCCAGCCACCTTCGTTGCCATTGTCCCAAAAAAGGATGGAAGGATGATTCACATCGCGGGTTACGGTTGCTTTTACCAGTTTCCGACCAACTTCGGTATCGTAGCTGGCCTGCCAACCTGCCAGTTCATCGAGCACATATAGCCCCAGGGAATCGCATAAATCGAGAAATTCCACATCGGGCGGATAGTGTGACATGCGAACGGCATTCATATTCATTTGTTTGATGAGTTCAATATCGGTGAGATGAATCTCCCGGCTGAGTGTTCTGCCACTTTCAGGCCAGTGCGAATGACGGTTCACACCCTTGAGCATGATCCTTTGACCGTTCACGTATACCCCATCGCCTTTCCGAATCTCAATCGTTCTAAACCCAAACCTTTCAACATGGGAATGCAACAGTTCTCCCTTCCGCAGAACAGCAAGCTCAACATAATAGAGATTTGGAAATTCAGCGTTCCATGTTAAGGGTTGAAAAATTTCGGTTTGAAGGCTAATTTTCTCATTGTTGGCTGAAACTACTTTGCTGAAAAAAGGCTCCCCAACTTTTTGACCTTCAAGGGTAGTTACCTGAGCTATGACTTCATCGTCTGTCCTGGCATTTTCGGTATAAACATCCATGGTAAAACTCCCGTTGGCCTTAGCATCAATGGCAACCCGCTCAATATGGGTTTTTGGTGTTATTTTCAAATAAACCGGACGATAGATCCCTCCAAAAATCCAATAATCGGCATCCAGTTCAGCCCGGTTGACCGAGGCATTGGCTGAAACTTTTGCCACTTCAACCTCGAGTTGATTGGGTTTTGAAAACGAAACCAGAGAAGAAATATCGTACTGAAAACGGTAAAATCCTCCCTGATGAATGGGGCCAGCCAGTTTGCCATTTACTTTGACCTTGGTATCGGTCATTACCCCTTCAAAAACCAGTTTGATGCACTGTCCTTTATGGTCGGTGCTCAATTCAAAGGTTGTTTTGTAAGTTCCAATTTCATCAGCCTTGGGATTGGCATAACCATAGTTGTAGGTTCCAAAGCCTTGGAGTTCCCATTGCGATGGAACATCAATTTTTTGCCATTCCCCACTTTTCCTTCCTTTATCGCAATAAAAGTCCCATTCAACAGTATGGTCTTTGTCCTTCCCCGACAAGTATATTAAGTGGGTTTTCTGAGCTAAAACATTTAAATTGATCAAAATTGGAAAGATGAACAGAAAAAAGCGTCTTCTCATATCAGGTATTCTTTAGATTATTCAGCTAAAATAGTGAGTTTGCAAAGAATAGCGCTTCTTAAATCATTCATAAAGGGTTGCTTTTTGTAAAAATCGAAACAAAAAACCCATACCTGGCCAACAAATAGCCGGGTATGGATTTTAAAATGATAAAAATTTTATTCCTGAAAAGCAGCCAGGGCATATACCAGGGCAGCCTGCCAGTTGATGGCAATTTCGTTGGTTGAGTAACTGGCTTCTTCATCGACCCAGTTGGTGGCAGTTTGGCCTCCTCCAACAATATAACCTGGCCAGGGAGCTTCGATGTTGTCGGCCCCCGAACGCCGGTCGTGCGGGTGCATGGGAGGATTCATCCCTAAACCGGTGACAAACGAACGGGCAAAAGCATTTTTCCCAAATACATGATGGACAGCTTCCAGCGCCGTTTCGTGGTACTTAATATTTTTTTGCAAGCGATTGGCCACATACAGGTTCAGAACCTGACGAACTACGGTACCATTGCACCCCCAATAATAGACTGAACCAAGTGGCCGGTCGAAAATATCTTTTTCTTTGGCTTCCACAATGGCATTGGCCACTTCAATAACCGAGGCTTCTACTTTCTTCAGTAAGTCGGGATTTTTCCCTTCTCTTTTTGAAAGCACATAGGTAAAAAGTCCCATGTTCTTCACATTGCCCCAATCCCAGTTTTGATCAAGTAAAACCTCCAGATTCGCAGCCCGGGTTTCGAAATCGATCAGAAATTCTGCTTCACCGGTTGTTTCCCACATTTCGGCTGCAGCCCAAATCCGGTCATCGGCATCGGGCGACTGGTAACCACCGGTACCAAAGCGCTGCCTGAATTGTTTTGGTTCAGGATTTTCTTTCAGGAAAAGGTAGCTAAGCCTTGCTGCATCGAGGCACTTGTCGGCATAAGCTTGATCGTATGGCTGAAAATAGCGGGCAGCCTGGGCCATCATGGCCACAAAATCGGCTGTTGCTGCTGAACTCCAATCGGTAAAATATCTTTTCTCATGATCATCTTCGGGCATGATAAAGCCCGAAAATTGGGTTCGCGTGAGTTTATGGCTCACCCTTCCGGAGCCATCGGGATAGGCCATTTTCAAGAGCCAGTCGGTTTCCCATTTCAATTCTTTCAGGTAATCAGGAAAACCGGGAGCAGTTTCGGGTAAATCAAGATCAAGGTTCTTCAATACCGGATTGAAATGTTCCCAGGCCATGAACATCATCCCAACGGTAATGCCTGCATTGACAACATATTTACCATGGTCACCGGCATCGTGCCATCCTCCGGTACCATCTTTCTGCTGATTGGCCATCCCAATGGAATCGAGCCAGCCATCTTGCATGTGGCATTCCTCATGGCTGTATACAATGCCATTGTGTTCGCCCTTAACGGCAGAGCCACAACGCCATAAATAAAATCCTCGCATGGATGTTACGAGCGCGTCGCGATACACAGAAGCATTGATATCGAAAACAGGTGATTGAATACCTGCATCGGTTTTCAAATAATACTTACCCTCTTTGGTGAAGGTTGAAAAGTCGGCTTTCCAAACTGTTTTGGTTACATCGTCCTGCGAAGCTTTTTCACCTGCATTCCCGGTAAACACCACTTCGTTGCTTTGAGCATCCACCAAGCTGAAAGTGGTAAACTCCTGTGAAACAAGCGCCACCTTACGCTCATTGGGGAGGTAACCCAGTGAGTTGAAGTGGAAAAATTCATTTTGAGCTTGTACTCCTGAAGCAATCGCAAAAACAATCAGCATCAGGCATTTGATCCTTTTAATCATTCGTAATGGTTTAGTTTATTAATTATTCCTTTATTGGTTTCAGGTGCAACATGAGCACATCGTGCCCGGGCACTTTGGTTTTGAGTGGTTTCTTGGTATTTCCCAAATCGGTGTGGGTCCAAACATCGCGCAGGCTGTAAGCAGTTTTGGCGAAGTTGGTTTTCCGGTTGGAAAAATCGTCAACAACCAAAGTTTCCACCCAGTTGTAATCAATGGTTTTGCTGATGGAATCACGGTTCAGGAAGCAAACTGCCCATTCTTCATTGGCAAGGGGTTTGTACCAAACCTCTACACTGTCGGTTTTTGAATGTTTGAAGCCCTGGATGCCCAGTTTATCCTGATTGATGGCAATGGCTTCGGCATTGGTCAGAATTTCGATGGTTGCATTGGTTGCATGTTGAATGTCGGTTCCGGCAATCAGCGGAGCAGCAATCATGCACCACATGGAGAAGTGAGCACGGCTTTCGTTCACGGTGAGGTCATTCCCAACTTCCATCATATCCGGATCGTTCCAGTGGCCCGGACCTGCAAATTCACGCAAGCCATCCTGCATGTCCAGAATGTTCAGGATGCCCCACGACGACCAGGTACCATGGTTCCATTCACCGTAAAAATTGTCATAGATATCACCGGTAGTCCTCCACATATGGCCAATGTCCTTTGCCCATTCCCATGGTTTGTTCTGACCCCATTCGCACATGCTAAACAGGATGGGGCGGCCGGTTTTGGCCAATGCATGGAGCATGGTTTCATAGGCTCCGTGCGCACTCAGATTGTCGGTAGCACACCAGTCGTATTTTAAATAATCGACACCCCATTCGGCATATTTCATGGCATCCTGGAATTCATAGCCCCTGCTTCCGGGACGTCCGCCACAGGTGGTCCATCCTGCGTCGGAATAGATGCCAAATTTTAAACCGAGGGAATGCACATAATCGGCCAAAGCTTTGATACCCGAGGGGAATTTTACCGGATCGGCAGTGATAAAACCCAGGCTGTCGCGCTCACCATGCCAGCAATCGTCAATCACTACATATTCATAACCGGCATCTTTCAGTCCACGCTTAACCATGGCATCGGCTACTTCGCGAACCAGTTGTTCGTTGATGTCACAGGCATAAATGTTCCAGCTGTTCCAGCCCATGGGCGGAGTCAGTGCAAGGGTGGGATCCTTTTGTGCACTGACTTTAAACCAAAACATTACAATCATTAATACTAAAAATACTTTTTTCATTGGTTCATTTTTCAGGTTTATGGAAAAGACCGATCGGCCAAATGTAATGCTCAACCTGATCGTGCTTCAAAAATGCAAAATCAATTCAGTCAAAGTTCTGCCAAATCTTGCTGATTCGAGAGAAATTGAGGGGACAAAAATTGCAAATTATATACCTAAAGTCAATAAAAGTGACAGAAGATGTTCAATTCAAAAAATCTTACCGGTGTTCTGCTTCATTTCCCCGATTAATAGATAAATGAATTTGTGACTTGTTGTGAGATGCATTATTTTGGCTTTCGATAAACAAAAAATTTGATACCATGCGATCACACGAAGTAGATTATAAGATCATCGGTCACGATGTTCAGTTGGTTGAGATAGAACTCGACCAGGGTGAAACAGTCATAGCTGAAGCCGGCACCATGTTGTACATGGAACCTGGCATTGAGTTTCAAACCAAAATGGGCGACGGTTCCAATCCCAGTGAAGGTTTTATGGGAAAATTGTTTCAGGGAGCCAGCCGGCTCATTGCCGGGGAATCGCTGTTCCTCACCCATTTTACCCACCGTGGCTACGGAAAAAGCCATGTGGCCTTTGCCGGCCCTTATCCCGGTTCAATTATTCCCTTGAATCTTGGACTGATGGGAGGTACGGTAACTGTTCAAAGAGACGCCTTTCTATGTGCTGCCATGGGTACACGTGTAACCATGACTTTCAGCCGTAAACTGGGAGCAGGGTTCTTTGGCGGTGAAGGTTTTATTCTGGAACGGCTCGATGGCGACGGGATGGCTTTTATTCATGCCGGGGGCAGTGTGATTGAACGTGAACTGAAAGGTGAAACCATCAGGGTAGATACCGGTTGTGTGGTTGGCTTTACTGCCGGCATCGATTTCGACATACAACAGGCAGGCAACTTGCGTTCCATGGTTTTTGGCGGCGAAGGATTGTTCCTGGCCACGTTGAGTGGTTTTGGAAAAGTTTGGATCCAATCCATGCCTGTTAGTAAACTGGTAAGGGAATTATCGAGCCACGGTGGCAACCAGCGCAAAGAAACCGGTGGCTTTCTGAACCAGTTCCTGCAAGATTAGAAAAGACAAATACACCACAGATAAGAAGAAAGCTAAATAAACTTCTGGTCATCAGCAAAGATTCCATCCGCCATTTGACAGATGGAATCTTTGTATTTATTCCAGTGTATTGATGATCCCCAGGGTTAAACCTTTGATTTCAGCAAGGTTTTTCATACGGCCATAGAGACTATAGCCCGGATAATTTTGTTTTCCCACTTCATCGAGCATTTGGTGCCCGTGATCAGGTCGAACGGGTACTACCCACTCTTTGCCCGTTTCAGCTTTACGTCGTTTTCCCTCTCTCACCAGGGCTTTCACCACGGCAATCATGTCAATGTCGCCTTCAAAAAAAGTATCTTCCCTGAAGTTCAAGCCGGTATCACGAATCACGTTGCGCAGGTGTACAAAGTGGATGTGCGGGGCAATAGCTTCAACAATTTTGGGCAATTCGTTAAAATGCCCTGCCCCGAGCGAGCCGGTACACAAAGTGATTCCGTTGGAAGGAGATTCATACATGTGGGTAATTTCCTGCAAATCTTCCAGGGTACTCACTATGCGGGGCAAGCCCAACAGGTTCCATGGCGGATCGTCGGGATGGATGGCCATTTTTACCTCACAAGCTTCGGCTACCGGAACAACCTGCTGCAAAAAATATTTAAGATGCTGCTTTAACTTTTTGCGGTCAATACCTTTGTAGGTATCCAACAAGTGCCTGAACTCTTCCAGCGAATATGTTTGCATGGAACCAGGCAAACCATACAAAATGGTATCCTTCAGCTCCTTCACTTTACTTTCGTCAAGATTGTACAAATACTCCTGCGCCTGCAATACCACTTCGGGCGAGTAATCGTTTTTGGCACCCTCGCGTTCAAGGATAAACAAATCGAAAGCTGCGAACAAGGCCAGCTGAAATCCTGAGGTATAAGTTCCGTCGGGCAAATCGAGACGCAACTGGGTACGCGACCAATCGAGGATGGGCATGAAGTTGTAGCAGATGGTTTTCAGTCCGCATTCGGCCAGGTTTCGGATTGAAGTTTTATAGTTTTCGATGTGTTCCTGATAATTGCCTGAATGCTTTTTAATATCTTCACTAACAGGCAAGCTCTCTACTACCACCCAGGTTAAACCTGCTTCCTCAATCGTTTTTTTCCGTTCAAGGATGGCTTCTTTGGTCCACACCTCTCCCACCGGGATCTGATGCAAGGCCGATACAATGCCTGATGCACCTGCCTGCTTAATCTCGTTTAAAGTGATCCGTTCATTCGGACCAAACCAACGCCACGAATATAGAAACCCCCCCGACCCCCTTAAGGGGGGGAAGGAGCTTGCGTTATTGTTGCTTTTGTTCATTAATGTATTGTTAAATACTTTATTTTGGTAGTTTCCCAAATCCCCTTCAGGGGATTTAAGGGTAATTATACCCCGCTAAACGTACTAAATCCGCCATCGATGGGCAGCACCACACCGGTTACAAACGAAGCTGCTTCGCTCGAAAGGAACATGATGGCACCCACCAGTTCATGGGCTTCACCAAAACGTCCCATGGGAGTATTGTTGATGACTTTTTGGCCACGTTCGGTATAAGTTCCGTCGGGATTCAGCAGGAGATCGCGATTCTGATTGCCAATGAAGAAACCCGGGGCAATGGCATTGACCCTGATATTCCCGTCGAATTTCATGGCCAGTTCCATGGCCATCCACGATGTGAAGTTCGAAACGGCAGCCTTAGCAGCTGAGTAACCCACCACGCGGGTAATGGATTGAAAGGCTGCCATGGATGAAAAATTGATGATGTTGCCAAAATGCTGTTTCGACATCACTTCACCAAAAACCATGGAAGGCAGTACGGTACCATTAAAATTCAGGCTCGTCACCTTTTCAAGGTCTTTCACTTCGAGGTCGAACACAGTTTTCCCGGGAGATACGGTTGCTCCGGGCATGTTTCCACCGGCTGCATTCAGAAGGATATCCACTTTGCCGAAGGTTTCAAGAACCTGATCGCGGCTTGCTTTCAGGGCATCCAAATCGAGTACATTTGTTTTCAAACCTATGGCATCACCCCCCTGATCGACAATGCGTTTGGCAGCAGTAATGGCCGCTTCTTCATGGATGTCGAGAAAAACAATTTTGACGCCGGCCTTTGACAAACCTCCGCCGATTTCAGAGGCCAACACTCCACCACCTCCGGTGATGACGGCTACCTTTCCTTCTAATCCAAATAACTGATCAATATAACTCATTCGTTTTCTTTTTTTTAAATTCCAGGAACAAAGTGAAATTTCAAATTCATGTAATATTCAAGTGTTTTGTCGGGTTGTTCAAATGTTGAAGGAATTGGAAGTCTGGAATACTGTTGAAAATAAAGCAGCAGGGCATTTCGCCACCAAATGGCTTCGTTGGCCTGGATTTTTAACAACTGTCGTACATGGTCGTATTGCTGCGGATCAATCAAATCTTTCACACTGTCCCAGTCTTTTTGCATCGTTTTCACTTGGGCAGCACCTGAGTAATATTTTTCACACATTTCACCCCAAAGGGTATTTCCCGATTTCATTGGATGATTCCACGGTACATGGTGAAACCAAAGCAGGAATTCTTCGGGACAGGTTTCCAGGTTGTTGAAATGGTCACGCACTTCGGGAAAATACTGTGAAACAGCATTGCTCCCCGATGTGGTACGATCGAATCCAATGCCAAGGCTATCGGCACGGTGATAGTATTTCGAGGTCCAGTCGGGACGACCAATGTTCACCCAGGGACCTGGTCCCCAGTGATGATCCCAGGCCATTTGATGGTGTAAGCCCAGCGGAGTCATGTAATTCACGGCAGTTTCTCTCGACTGTAACATCATGGGTTTTACCACTTCGATGAAAGCCGGGTTGTTGGTATAGGTCATCCTGATCCATTCATCGGCCAGTGCTTCAGCAGTGAATTCAGGGTTCCATGCCAGGCGACCGTATGCATACCAGTTGGCCTGCCCAAACGGATGACCGGTCCAGTTGCGATCGTTTCCAATGTTGGAAACCCCGGCCATACCCGAAAGAGTATGCTGATGTAAGGAACCATCGATCACTTTTGCCACAGTCGATCCTTTTCCTTTGGCATAGGTATCGGCATCCAGCACTTCTTTGAATAGTGGAGCCAGGTAAACAAGATGCGTAGCACATCCAAGGTATTCCTGAGTAATTTGGAATTCCATCATGATGGGTGTTTGCTCCATGGCACCAAACAAAGGATGAAAAGGTTCACGGGGTTGAAAATCAATGGGTCCGTTTTTCACCTGTACAAAAACGTTATCGTCGAAATCCTCATCGAGCGGCTTGAATTCATTGTATGCCTGCAAGGCCCTGTCAACAGGTACTTCGTGGCTATATACAAAAGCACGCCACATCACGACTCCTCCATGGGGTGCAAGCGCTCTGGCCAACATGTTGGCACCTTCGGCATGGGTACGTTTGTAATCCTGTGGACCCGGTTGTCCTTCAGAATTGGCTTTCACCAGAAAACCGCCAAAATCAGGAATGATGGCATAAATTTCATTGGCCTTGTTCTTCCACCATTGCTGGACCTCTTCGTTCAGTGGATCGGCAGTAGGCAGTCCTCCTATTTCAATGGGCGCACTAAAACGAGCGGTAAGATAGATTTTGATTCCATATGGACGGAAAACATTGGCCAGTCCGTTTAACTTATTCAAGTAATGCGGGGTAAGGATCAAAGCATTGGCATTCACATTGCTCACCACAGTTCCGTTGATGCCGATAGACGCATTGGCACGGGCGTAATCTTTGTAACGAGGATCGATATAATCGGGCAATTTGTGCCAGTCCCAGATGGAAAAACCTGCATAACCTCTTTCTACCGTTCGATCGAGGTTATCCCAGTGATTCAACAAACGATGGGTCGTTTTTGGTCTTTCGGCAATGTATATTCCTGCTAGTGGCTGCTGCGTTTGCAACAGTCGCAGCAAGTGAAAAGTACCGTAAAGCGTCCCAATTTCTCCTGTCGAAGCAACAAGCAGGATGGCCTTCCCCTTCACTATCTGATGAGTAATCAGGTAACCTTCATTTCCCAATTCATTCAATTGACCCTGTATATTCAAGGCTGCAATTTCGGGTGAATTGCCAGGGGTACCAATCAGCACTTGTTGGTTGGTATATTCCGATTGGATGTTGCAATCTTTATTCAACAGCCCTTTCAGGCCTCTTTGCAACTCTTCGGCAATGGCTGCCGTCGTTTCTGAATGACCACTGATTGCAACATTTTGCAACTGTTGTTGATATTTTTCACGAAGTTGCACATTTTCAACCGGCACATAGCGCAGCCATAAGTCGTAACCATCTTCGGCACCTGAAGCTGTACTTGTCATCAACAATAACAAAAGGAAAAATAACACATTCAATTTGCTCATATTATGTATGTTATCAATGTTTGATTTTACTTGACGATGCACGGACAATCAATTGAGAATTGAGCACCACCCTGCTGGTGTACTTCATGCTGTTCTCCCCCGAGAGATGTTCAATGAGGGCTTTGGTGGCGAGCATGCCGGCTTCCCTGCCCGGATAAGCGATGGAGCTTAGTTCAGGAGAAACAATGGTCGATATCGGATCGTTATTGAAACCAACCAGTGCAACATCTTCGGGAATTCTGATATTGTTTTCCCTTAGTGCCAGAATGCAACCCACGGCTGTTAAATCATTGGCTACAAAAAGTCCGTCGGGACGGTCTTTCATTTGCAATAATTGAGCAACAAAAGCCTTGCCTGATTCGAGGTTCAGCCCATCGAGATAGACCACATTACCACTGCAACATCCACTTTCCTGAATGGCTGCCTGGTAACCTTTAATCCGGTCAATATAGACATTTGAAGGCGACTGTAGGGTCAGGTGCATGATGCGTTGACATCCCTGTTCCACCAAGTGTTGGGTAGCCCGATAAGCTGCTTCATAATTATCGATAATAAAACAGGCATTATTGGTATGCTGTGGTACCCGGTCGAAAAAAACCACGGGTACATTCTTATCGCTAAAACATTGAAAATGGCTGACGTTTCTGTCTTCAACAGTCAGCGAAGCGATGACACCATCAACCCTTTTATTAAACATGATGTGAGCATTCTGTGCTTCTTTCTCTACCGATTCAAGGGATTGGCCGATGATCATGTTATATCCTCTTTCACTGCATACTTCTTCCATTCCCGCCAAACAAGCCGACATAAAGTTGCTGTCGAGCCGCGGAACAATCACTCCAATGGTATTGGTACGCCTGGTTCGCAATGAACTCGCAAAAGCGTTACTCCGGTACCCCAACCGCTCGGCACATTTCTGTATTTTACGACGTGTTTCCTTGTTAATGACCGGATTGTCCTTTAAAGCCCGGCTAACAGTAGAGGCCGAAAGGTTTAGTTCCCTGGCGATGTCGTAGATGGTTGCTTCTCTTTTCACGTGCATAGAATAAGCGACAAAGATAAACAAACCTCTCAAAAAAGTGCAATCGGTTGCAGGCTGATTTCATATTTTTTTTATCCGCAATTCATGCCTTTGAAAAAAAGGAATCCTGAAGACACACAACAAGAATCAATTATCTTTGTGAACAACCTTTAAGCGACTTAATGATGCAGCATGGAAAAATGATACTGGTGACGATCTTTCTGCTGGCGGGAATGATTCAATTGAAAGCATTGGAAAAGGAAACTTTTTCCAATCTTCGTTTCAAATCGTTTTCAACCCAGGAAGGTCTTTCTCAATCATCAGTGCTATCAATCACCCAGGATGCCCAGGGATTTATCTGGATGGGAACCAAAGATGGGCTCAACCGTTTGGACGGGTACAATTTCAGAACTTTTAAAAATGAACTGGAGAACCAGCATTCACTCAGTAACAATGAAATAATTTTTCTATCGGGCGACTCATTGGGCAATCTCTTCATCGGAACCAGGGGTGGTGGACTCAACAAATTCCTGAAGAATGAAAACCGTTTCATCCGCTACGAGCATCTCGACACACCCGACGGCACAGTTAGTACCGTGTTGCAATCGCCCGATGGCACCCTTTGGGTAGGAACCACTCAGGGGCTTTTTCATGGAGTTCCAGTTGCCGGAGAAGATCATCAATATGAGTTTTCAAATTTCTCCAGCAAGTCGGTATTCTTAAATGCCGATGGCAACCTCCTTCCCTATGAGCGTACCTTTTATTCTGCTGTGACCATTCGCCAGCTGGACAACATTCATTACCTGGTTGGGACTGAAACCGGTCTGTTCCTTTTTAATCCCATTGATTTGTCATTCACCCTCATCGATCTGGAACACCTCAACATTGCCAAAATCAATTCCATGGCCTGGGATCTCCATAAGCAATTGTATGTAGCCACTTCGGAAGGCTTGGTCAAACTTGTTTTTGAAGGTACGCGGGTTGTTTCGAAACATTTCTTCCGAAACACTGATCCGAAATGGGCAGCATTGAAAGTGAGCTGGGTAGAAAGCCTGATTTGTGACCAGGAAGGAAACCTGTGGATTGGAACAAGGGGTTCGGGTGTGGTGATCATCGATAAAGATGGAAACTTCACGGAATACAACAACGACAATGCATTCTCGAATCAACTGGGCGACAACATCATTAACGCGCTAATGATTGACCATTCGGGGGTTCTTTGGATCGGTACCGAAAGCAAGGGTGCTGTCACTCTTGATTTGAACCGCAAAAAATTCAATCACCTGGAAAACAACTCTGAAACAGGCCGGAATCTTACTTCAAACCTTGTTACAGCCATTGCCGGACGTGACAACATTGTTTGGGTAGGAACTGCCTATAATGGTCTGAATTATCTTGAATTTCAACCCGATAAAACCATACTCACCAACCACATTCCCCAAATCCCTTACGACGACGGTCGCTCATCGAGCGAAATCATCTCCCTCCTGCTCGACGATCGTTCTACACTATGGATAGGTACTGCTTCGAACAACCTTGTTTCATACCGCAAAGAAAAAGGTTTTAAACATTATTACACCGGTGGTTTTCCCTTTGCCCTGCATCAGGATCGCGAAGGGGACATTTGGGTTGGAACCTGGGGAAAAGGATTGGGAACAGTACAGGCTGGCAGCAATGACATCAGGCTTTTTGCCAACCAACCTTCCGATTCAAGGACCCTGAGCGGAAACGTGATCCTATCGATTTTTGATGACCAACAAGGTAACCTGTGGGTGGGTACCAAAGGACGGGGGCTCAACATTATCCCGCTGGAAAGGATCAAGCAGGGCTACAACAATTTCATCCTGTTTGAACAAAATGGTCAAAACAGCATCCTGCACAACGATGTTTACTGCATTTTTCAAGACAGCGAAGGGGTCATCTGGATAGGAACAGGTGGTGGTCTGAACCGGCTCGACCTTTATTCAGATCCTAAAACCCTCACCGAATTTCAAAAAGGCAGGGTAAAATTTGAAGCATTTACCGAAGCCGATGGCTTGCCGGCCAACCTGATTTATGGGATCCGTGAAGACCAGAACGGAAACCTCTGGATCAGTACTACCAAAGGTTTATCAAAATATCATAAGAAAGAAAAACGTTTTAAAAATTACAATGCCAACGATGGTTTGCAAAGTAATGAATTCCACTCCAATGCATTTTATGCCGCTCCCGACAATCAATTGTTTTTTGGTGGGGTGAACGGATTAACTTTCTTCAATCCCGATGAGATCACCAGCAACAATCATCCTACTGAGATTGTAATTTCAGCGCTGAAAGTTTCCAATGATCCGGTAATGCCCAACGAAAAAGTCAAGGGGCGTGTAATTTTGAAGGACGACATTTCAAGGGCAAAAAAAATTACCCTCTCACACAAGCACAAAGAGTTTTCGCTGGAATTTACAGCCCTGCACTTTGCCAATCTCGAAGGGGTAAAATATGCCTACCGTCTGATGGGATTCAACGATGAATGGCGTTTCCTGAATGGTACCGAACATGCAGTAACTTATACCAACCTTTGGGAAGGTGACTATATTTTCCAGATAAAAGCGACCAACAGCGATGGTATTTGGAATGAAAATCCCCACGAAATACAGATTGAAGTGTTACCCCCATTCTGGCGGAATATTTGGTTTTATGGTATTTATCTCATGCTGGTTGTAGTTGGTTTGTTGTTATTCCGAAGGTATACCCTCATTGGTGTTGCTGAAAAAAACAAGCTGCTCATTGAGCATATTGAACGGACCAACCTGATTGAAAATACCGAAGCGAAGATGCGCTTCTTTACCAACATTTCGCATGAAATCAGAACACCTTTAACCCTCATCAGCAACCCGCTGGAAGAAGTAATTACCAGTGGCAAAATTGATGATTGGTCGAGGAATAACCTGAAACTGGTTTCCAAAAATGTTGAACGTTTGTTGAATCTCACCAATCAGTTACTCCAGCTTCGACGCATCGATAAAGGGGGTATCGATCCTCAGTTTTCGAAAGTTAATGTGAGCCGATTTCTGAAGGAAATTATCGGATTCTTCCTGCAAAAGGCACTGAACAAAGAAATTACCATGAGTTATCATTCCGAAATTGACGATGATGATATATTCTGGATCGATACCGAGTTGCTTACAACAACCATTTACAATGTCATTTCGAATGCTTATAAATTTACCCCCTCGAAAGGGCAGATCACCATTCGTTTGTATCAAAAGGTTCCTGAGATCCGAAAGATCGACCGCTGGAAAAAAAGAGATCAACACGATGAAAAAACCTGGTACTGCATTGAAATTTCCGATACAGGCCCTGGTATTTCAAACGATGAGATCCAAAACATTTTCCACCGGTTTTATCAAAGCAAAAACTTGAACAAAACCGATAGTGCTGGTTCCGGAATTGGCTTATCTATCGTAAAAGAATACATGGACCTCTTGAAAGGCAGGGTGGAGGTCAAAAGCAAGTTGGGCGAAGGTTCTAGCTTTACCCTCTACCTTCCGGTAGGCAACGAGCATGTAAAGGAACATCAAATAGCACCGGGCATTCAAAATGCTCCTGCCGGCGAAACATCCGAAGTTGAGGATGTACATCCTGATGAAATTCAAAAAACTAAAGCTGAACAAGTTGGCGATGTGCCCACCATTCTGGTAGTGGAAGATGATAAGGAACTGAACGAATATTTGGTCAATAGCTTGTCAGAAAGCTATCATGTAGTTGCTGCATTTGATGGTAAAAAGGGATGCGAAAAAGCCTGTGAGTTGTTGCCTCAGCTCATCATTTCTGACGTGATGATGCCACTAACAAGTGGTTTGGAATTGTGCGAAAACCTTAAAAAAAATGAAAGTACCCGCCATATTCCCATCATCCTGCTAACAGCCAAAGCTGCCGATGAATCGAAAATTGAAGGGTATCAAAGTGGTGCCGATTTATATGTGAGTAAGCCTTTCAAAATAGATGTACTGAAATCGCAAATCGATCAGTTATTGACAACCCGAAAAATATTGCTTGATGTGTTTAGCAAACAAATTTTCCTGAAACCCAGAGACATTGCCATTTCGTCGGCCGATGAAAAATTTCTCACCAGGATGAATAATGTGATTGATGAAAACCTCTCTGAAGCCGATTTCGACGTAACAGCCATGGTCGAAAAAATGAATCTGAGCCATTCTACCGTACTGAAAAAAGTGAAAGCACTCACCAACATGTCGTTGGTTGAATTTGTGAAGACCCACCGATTGAAGCGTGCTGCCCAGATACTTGAGAAAGAACATTTTCAGATTGCCGAAGTAGCCTACCTGGTGGGATTCAGTGATCCCAAATATTTTAGTAAATGTTTTAGCAAAGAATTTGGAAAAACCCCATCGGAGTATTTGCAGGAAATAAGAAACAAGTTGAATGAGGTTTAATGACATCGTTTAAACTTTAAATCGAATGACCATTTTTTTAAGTTTTTCAGCTTGATTTGAAAGTTCTTCAGCATTAGATGCCAGTTCTTCCGAAGCGGCAGCATTTGATTGTACAGTTTGATTCAACTGTTGCATGGCATTGCTTATTTGATCTGTTGTATTGCTTTGTTGAATATTTAATTCATTAATTTCATTCACCAAGTCAAGAGTTTTCTGAATCTCAGGGACCAAAGAGCCCAATTGTAGTGCAGCTTGATTAGAAACCGTTAATCCTTTAACAGATAAGTTTGTAATATCGTTAGCTAATCCTTTACTAAGCTCAGCAAGTTTTTTAACTTCACCTGCAACCACTGAAAAACCTCTGCCATAATCACCTGCACGAGCTGCTTCAACCGCAGCATTCAAAGCGAGTAAATTTGTTTGAAAGGCAATATCTACAATCTGTGAGTTCTTTTTAGATATTTCATTCATGACGTTTGCCGAGTTCGAGGCAGAAAAACTACCTTCTTTTACACTATTGGTGGTTAAAACTGCTATTTCTTTTGTTTCGCTGGCATTTTTCACACTAATCTCAACATTGGAAAGCATTTCATACATTGAGGATGTAATATGCTCAGAAACATAAGCCTGCTCTGAAGAGCTTTTTGATAACTCCTGTGAGGTTGAACTGATTTGTGTACTTGCCCTCGATACAAATTCAGCATTTAAAATGATCTCTTTCATAATTATTCTGAGATCACCAGCCATTTTACCAAGTGCTTTGGTAAGATTTCCAATTTCATCGTTACCTGAATAATCAATTTTACTTCTCAAATTCCCATTTGAAATCTCCTGAATAAAGCGAACACTTTTGTGTAAGGGAACTGTTATGCTGAGTGTTATCAACCAAGCAATAAGAATACTAAATAAAATACTACCTAAGGCAAATATCACGATATTCACCTGAACCTTGTGCACTGTTGCATATTTCTTGTCAATCAAGCCTTTTTTCACATTTATAGCATATTCCTTTGCTTCAAATGCTTTTTCTGACATACGATTATTAATACTACTCCTTTCTTCAACACTTTCATAGTATTCAATGAAAAGGGCATTGTATTTATTGAAAGAATGTTTTAGTAAATAATTACTTGAAAGTATTTTCTTAGTTTCGTTAACATTAATAACCCATTGCTCATAAGCATGATAGTTATTATTGCTTATAAATTCATGTTCATTCTGAACAACACCCATGTATTTTGATAATAAGCGATATTTCACGTTAGTGTCATCAATTTTCTCAATATCGGTTTGAATCTGATGGCGTAATGAATCTAATGCTAATTGCATTTTGTTTTCATTAAAAATGTTGCTGGCATAAGCGTCAAATAACTCATCATATTTGTTTATTTTATCCAAAATAGAATCCATCTCAAGCCTTTCGCCAGGATTTTTGGTTAGTGAAAGATAGTTTTTCCCAATTTCCATAATTCCACTGATTTTCAATTGATGTCTATCGTTACTATGCTCATTGCGATTGATCATAAAACTTTTTTCATATCTGCGCCCATCAAAGATTAGTATCACGATGCTGTCAATCTTTTCAACCTTTTCAGAAATATCTTTTACTTTCTGAACGCCACGCCACCCGGTTACAGAAACTGCTATTGTTAAAACAATTACCAGACAAAAACCGATCACCAATTTTGTGCCTACTTTAATATTGCTAAACATCATAATCACTGTTTTCATTATTGATAGATTTTCTGAGGAGGCAAACAATTGCGCCCCCAAATTGACGGTTCAGGGCCCATCTCAAATACAAGTTCACCACCATTCATAAGGTTTTGGTGTTCGATCCACGTATGTTCATAGGGTTTCCCATTCAATTTGACCAGTTGGATGTAACAATTTCTTTTGCTGAGCTTATTTGCTTTTATGATAAATTTTTTACCGTTTTCCTGATGTATAGTTACTTGCTTAAAATGTGGTGCTGTAATTAAGTAATAGGAGTGTCCGGCATTGGGGTACAAACCCATCATGTGAAAGGCCAACCACGATGACATGGCGCCTGAATCATCGTTGCCTGGAATGCCCGCTGGCGTGGCGTTGTAGTGCGTTTCAACAATCGATCGAATGCGATCGCTGCTCAAATCGGGGCGGCCAATCCAGTGATACAGACTGGGTGTAAGGAACGATGGTTCGTTGCCCACATCGTAATATCCGTTGGCAAAAAAGGTGTCGAGGCGAATGCGGAAAGCCTCGGAGCCTCCGCATTTTTCAATCAAACCCGGAACATCGTGGGGCACAAAGAACGAATATTCCCACGAGTTGCCTTCGTAAAAGAAGCCACACCACCAACATACACACAGTGGCCAGTCTTGTGCCAAAGGTGTAAATTGAACATAGCTGGTGCGCCCTTCAGTCCTATCGCAACGGATACTGTCAATCCAACTGCCATTGGCATCGCGGGGCATAATGAAGCCTTGTGAACCTTCGCTTTCAACATCTCGCCACAGGTTTTTCCAGTTGTTGGATTGCTGCATAAAGCGGCGATACTCTCCCATTCGTCCCAGACCTTTGGCCACTTGTGCCAGGCAGTAATCGTTCAAGGCATATTCCAGGGTACGGTTTCCGGCACGTACAAATTCGTTCGACACGTAGCCCAGCCGGTTGTAGTCCGTGAGGCCACCGCGCCCTTCTTTCTCCTCATTCCCTCCGGGCGGAATGGTGGCGTCTTTGAGCATGGCCCGCAAAGCGGTACCGTACGAAATGCCTGGAACACCCTTCACATAGGCATCGGCTATCACTACCGCAGCATTCGATCCTCCTTGCGTGCGCCCGTTACTGTTGCCACTGCGCCCCTCTGGCAGGTAACCGTCGTATTTGTAAATATTGAGCATGGCGTTCACAATATCTGCCTGTCGCTTGGGTGAAATGAGCGTGAGTAGTGGGCTCGAAGTACGGTAGGTGTCCCAAATGGCGTAAAAATCATCGTAGTAAGGCTCGGCTGTCCAAAGTGGGTTTTCACCCGTACGATCGACAGGCATGAGCATGGTATGGTACAAAGCTGTGTAGAACATGGTTCTTTGTGAAGGGGTGGAACTGGCGTCTATTACGATGCGCGAAAGCAACTCTTCCCAACGTGCCTGGGTTTCGGTCAACAGTTTCGCGAAATCCCAATGCGGAACTTCAGATTCGATATTCTGTTTGGCTTTCAGGGTACTGATGAATGAAATACCCACCTTCATTTGAATGGTGCTTTCACCTTCAAATTGGAGGAAGGCTCCTGTTTTTTCGTACAAATCGTATTGACTTTTCACTTTGGGGTAGATGGTGCCTCCTATCCACGTACCACACGAGGCAAAAGGTTTGTCGAGAACGGCGTGAAAATATACCGTGTACGCCGCACCGTTGTTCCAGCCCCCGCGAATGCGCGTGTACCCGCAGATTTCGGTATCGGAAACAATTTCCACTTCGGAACCTACAAATTGCTGGGCTTCGCGGGCATCGGGAATGGGTTCTTCGCCCAGGAACTTGCCCAAATCGATTTTGATTCCTTGCTCGCCCGCTCCATCGAAAAAGTAGCGGTGAAAGGCCACTTTGGACGAGGTCGTTATTTCGACACGGATGTTTCCGTTTATAAGGGTTGTGCCGTAAAATCCAGCCTCAAGTTTTTGGTCGGTGCGCAATGATGGCTGTTCAATTTGGGTGAAGGCGCCCATGTAAGGCATAACCGAAACATTGCCGTACTTGGGGCCGCCACCTGTTCCGCTTACGTGCACATGACTAAAACCGAAAATGGGTTTCAATGTATCGGGCGAGTAGCCGCTGTTGGAATCGCTGTCGTTGTCGGGGCCGGGCTTCACCATTCCGAATGGGCACGATGGGCCAATGAACACATTGCCCTTCCCTTCGGAGCCTATAAGCGGATCTATGTAGGAATGAAGCGGCTGTGCAAATAAACGCTGGCTCACAAAGCAGATAGTGAATATATACAGCAAGATAGCGATCGTTCTCATAATACCAGGATTATAACCTTATTACCTAAAGCCCTTTTCTCACAATAAAAAAAACTTCTTCTTTGCGTGCTTTGCGTCATTTAGATTTATATTCTTTTAAACAACAAATGTTTACAGTTCTTTGAAATGATGTTTATGTTGTTGATTTTCTTTACTTTTTGCT
>JAFGVJ010000206.1 GCA_016938055.1 Prolixibacteraceae bacterium | reverse complement strand
GATCCGGGAAAATTCCGCTTCGAGGTATTGCCCGAAATTAACTGCATTGCCACCATCCACAAGGGTTCATATGATACCTTGATGAACAGCTACCAGCGCGTTTTTGGCGAAATGACCCGCCGTGGAATTCCCATGGGCACTGCCAGCCGGGAAATATACATGGTTTGTGATTTTGAAAACCCGCAAAACTGTGTGACCGAGATCCAGGTCATCATCCCTGAATAGCCACGAAAAAACCAATGACTGAGGTTGTATCAAAAGTATTTTTTCTCGGATATTAACTTTCAATTGATAAGTTGCCAATTTCGAAATTAAACTTTTGATACATCTTCGGTTTTAAACAAAAAAACCATGAATACATTACGCAAAATCAATCCAAACCTTGTAGCCAAATGCGGCTTATACTGCGGAAACTGTGGTAAATTCAAAAACGGAAAATGCGCCGGCTGCGAAGCCAACGCCAAAGCAAGCTGGTGCATGGCCCGCAAGTGTTGCATCGAAAATGGCTTCACAACATGTGCCGAATGTGAAACCAATCCGCGCGATTGCAAAAAGTTCAGTAATTTCGTTTCCGACATTTTTTCATTTATTTTTAGATCCGATCGTCCGGCTTCCATCGAATACATCAAAGCAAATGGCCGCGAAGCCTTCATTGATTTGATGATTGATCAGAACCGGATGGTGATAAAAAAATGAGTACGTTTTTCCCAATGACCATTGACCAATGACGCTTTCCTGAAATTATGAACCGGACCGAAAGGCTGAATGCTATTTTAATACAACTGCAGAGCAAGCGAATTGTCAAGGCGCAGGAAATTGCCATGCGTTTCGACATCAGTTTACGAACGGTTTACCGCGACATCCGTTCGCTGGAGGAAGCAGGTGTACCCATTGGGGCTGAAGCGGGTGTAGGTTATTTTCTCCAGGAAAACTATCACCTGCCCCCGGTGATGTTCAGCAACGATGAAGCCTCGGCCCTGCTCTTTGGCGAAAAGCTCATCGAAAAAATGAGCGACGAGAAAATCAAAACGGATTTCTGTTCTGCCTTGTACAAGATCAAAGCCGTGCTGAAACCCGCCGAAAAAGACTACCTCGAGAAACTGCACGAGCACATCAGCGTGTACAATTTCAACAACATGGGCACCCGCTACCAGCAACTCTGGCTCAGGGAAATCAGGGATGCGCTGGTCAACCGGAAAGTTTTACGCATCAGCTACGAATCGAAATATACCGAAGAAGCCCTTTGCCGCGAGGTGGAGCCCATCGGGCTGTGTAACTACAGCAGCCGCTGGCACCTGCTCGCCTGGTGCTGCCTCCGAAAAGCCTACCGCGATTTTCGGCTCGACAGGATAACGCAACTGGAGTTGACCACCCTGGATTTCAGTAACAAAAAACATCTCAGCGTTGAGGAGTACATGCAAGCCAACAGTCAATTTAGCAACTCCCCCAACATTACCATTGTGGTGGAGCAAAGCCGGAAGAAGTTTTTGGAGGACACCAAATACTGGTATGGATTCCTGAGCGAGACAAGCGAAGGAGTGCATAGCACGATGCACTTTTCAAACAACGAATTGCATGGCTTTGCATTGTGGTTACTCAACACCGGCAGTCATGCACAAGTGATTGAGCCTGTAGAACTCAAAGAAATATTGTTGAAATGGGTGCATGAAGCTTATGCATTTTACTTTAAACCAACCACTCCTCTCCCCTGATCGTCAGAATACAAACTCGCTCATTTTTTGTATCATTTCCTATTGTTGTTCAATCAAGGCATTCAGGATGGGTTCAACCCAATCTTCCCGATCAATGTCATACACAATAAAATCACTGTCGAACTGCCAGTAGGCCCAGCTGAAGCCGAGTATTTCGGCAGTACGGGCCACAAAAGCAGTGTAACGGGCACGGGAATCCATATCGGCCTTATCGTAAGCACCAAACTCACCCAGAAAGATGGGCCGATTGTTGGCTTCAGCCCATTCGGCAGCCTTCCTGAGTTTCGAAACTACATCGGCTTTTTCCTGATCAGTTCCGGTCCAGGGAATGCCGCTCAAATCCTTGTTTTCGGCCGACCAGGGTGCTCCCTGATGGGTAAAAGGCATGGGATGATAAAAATGAACCGTTACAATGATGTTCCTGTCGTCTTCGGGAAGTTCCAGGGTGGGCAGGCTTTCAATCCCGTTCCAGTTTCCCGGACCAATAATCAGGGTACGCTCAGGATTGCTTTCACGAATGATGGCAATGGCTTCGACCAGGTATTCGTTCCATAATTCAACGGTAAGTTTACGGTTGGGTTCATTGAGTATTTCAAAAAGCACCGACGAAGGCTGATACTGATAACGGGGAGCCAACTGTCGCCAAACCGAAAGGAACATCTCCTTTTTTCCAACGGGGTCATCGGCCATGGCGTTGAATTCATGCATGTCCAAAATGACCATCAACCCTGCTTTCAGGGCATTTTCCACTGTCCAATCGAGGGTCTTCAAAAATGAAGAGTCCAGCTGATAAGCTTCATCCATGTGTGAAAATGCATGTAAATTGACCCTTACCGACTGGAAACCGGCATCTTTAATCATTTGAAAATAATGCTCTTTGAAACGACCCTTTGTGTGATCCTTCCACAATGCACGGTCGTAACCAATCATGTTAACGCCGCGACCCAAACGGGCATTTTGCTGATGCGCGATGGTGTTTTGAGCATTGATTTGCTGCGTGGAGCCAAATAAAAGCAATAGCAGGCTCCATAATACCAGTTGTTTCATATTTTTCACTTTGTTGTAAACATACAAATTTGGTTTAAAAATTCTGAATTTGTTAACCTTCATTATGGTTCGTTTCAACTTCTTCTTGATAATCTTGCAGACCCAATTAAAATGGGATAACTTGATGTTGAACATTTTTCAGTTTCAACAGGTTGTAATTTTGCATGCAAATGAACAAGGAACTAAGCCAAATAGCCGACGTGCTGCTCGAAACCGGGGCCATGCTCATGGGGGCTGGCGCCAATACCGGGCGCATCAGGGTGACCATCAACCGCATTGCCCACTCGCTGGGCTATCAGGTGGAGCTGCTCATCACCCACCGTGCCGTGATGTTAAGCGTGATTGACGACGACGGAGAATTTTATACGAGTAAATTAAAACGCACTCCTCCGCACGGAGTAAATTTCAAAATCCTGTCGGGGATCAGCCGCATGAGTTGGAAAGTACAGGACGAAGACTGGTCGTTGGAGCAGATCAATGTAGAACTGGATCGTTTGCGTGCTTTGCCCCATTACCCAAGGATTGTAATTCTATTGTTGGTTGCCTTGGCCGGTGCCTCATTTTGCCGTTTGTTCGGAGGAGGCCCCATTGAAATGGGCGTGGCTTTTGTGGCCACCTGCTTCGGTTTATTCGTCAGGCAAGAGGCCATCAAACATCAGTACAACGCCTACATTTGTGTCATGATGGCTGCCTTCTCTGCATCCATCATATCAGGTACCGCAGTGGTAACGGGTATTGGACAGTTACCCGAGACAGCTTTTGCCACCTCGGTGCTCTTTCTGGTTCCAGGCGTTCCACTCATCAACTCCTTCACCGATCTGATCGATGGAAACATCTCCATCGGAATTGTGCGCGGCACCAACGGCATGATCATCGCTTTTTGCATAGCACTGGGGCTCTTGTTTGCCAAAATCATCCTCAATTTCTGACGCCATGGAAATCATGTTATTACTCGAAAAAGGGCTTTGGGCCGGATTTGCAGCGCTGGGTTTTGCCATCCTATTCAACGTTCCGCCACGCACCTTGTTTGCCATATGGCTCATCGGGGCTTTGGGAGGACTCGCCAAATTCAGTCTGTTGGTTTATGACGTTAACATCATTATGGCGTCCTTTGCCGGAGCCACCCTCATCGGGATTCTCAGTATCCCACTGGCCCATAAAATCCATTCACCCCCGCTGATTTTTTCCATTCCGGCCGTGATCCCCATGGTTCCCGGAGCCTATGCTTACCGCATGATGTTAAACCTGATCAACATTGCCATCGATAGCGGACCAAAAGACAACCTGGTAGCCGATATGTTCCAAAATGGCATGAACGTGGCCTTCATATTGCTGGCCATTTCGGTGGGAGTAGCGGTTCCCATGCTCATCACCCGGAAAGATTCGGCCAAACGGATTCGCATCAAATTATAAATGTCAGCGGTGCAGACATTTTCCTCACAAATAAAGACCAAAGCCCACGAACTGGGATTCTCGGCTTGCGGCATTGCACCTGTGCGTAAGCTGGCAGAGGAAGAAGCACGTTATCACGCTTATCTCAACGAACAGTATCATGGCGAAATGAGCTATCTGGTGCGGAACATCGACAAACGCCTCGACCCGGCCCAACTGGTCGAAGGGGCAAAATCAGTGGTAGTGGTCCTGCTCAATTATTTCCCCGAACAGTTACAAACCGGGAGTGGAGTACCCCTGATTGCCAAATATGCTTACGGGAAAGATTACCATGTGGTGATCAAAGAAAAGCTCAAAACTTTGTTCGAATACATCCAGAACGAACTAACCCCGGTGAAAGGCCGGATTTTTACCGACTCAGCACCCGTTTTGGAAAGAGCCTGGGCAGTTCAGGCCGGATTGGGCTGGATAGGCAAGAACGGCTTGTTGCTGAACCGCGAACTGGGTTCCTTCTTTTTCATCGGGGAGCTGATCATTGATTTGGAACTTGATTACGACCAGCCCTACCAAAAAGAGCACTGTGCCAGCTGTACCCAATGCCTGAGTGCCTGTCCCACGCAAGCCTTCGCAAAGCCCTACGTGCTCGATGCCCGGAAATGCATCTCCTACCTCACCATTGAACTGAAAGGAGATATTCCCGATCATTTCAAAAGCAAACTCATGCGCCGGGCCTTTGGTTGCGACATTTGCCAGGATGTATGTCCCTGGAACCAGCGGCCCAAAATCACCAAAGAGGAAGCCTTCAAACCCCACCCCGATTTTCTGAAAATGAGCCGTGCCGATTGGGAAGCACTGAGCGAAACACAGTTCAACAACATCTTTCAGCAATCGGCAGTGCAAAGGGCAGGGTTTGAAAAATTGAAAAGAAATGTATTCAATACTTTTGACAAGTAAAGTATCTGGCTTGTTTTAAGGGAAAAGCTTAACTTCGTTATAAATTTTAAAGTTTATGCTCTCAATTAGAAAAATGAAAGTCATCGAAGAACTTGAAGAACTTCCTGAAGGTTTAATAGCTCAAGTACTTGATTATGTTCGAATATTAAAACAAAATAACGAACGCTTTGATACCACTATCGTGAGTGAACCCTCATTGTCTAAAGATTGGAATTCTAAAGATGAAGATGAAGCATGGAAAGAATTATAAGAGGAGACATCGTAGTGATCCCATTCCCATTTTCAGATTTATCATCCTCGAAAAGAAGACCTGCTTTGGTATTGGCAGTTTTAAAGGGGAATGATTTCATTTTATGTCAGATTACGAGCAAATTTCGAAATGATGAATATTCTATAGAATTATCGGATTCAGATTTCACTTATGGATCTTTGAATCAAATAAGTAACATTCGTCCAAATAGAATTTTCACAGCAGACGCTTCTTTAATTCTGAAAACTATTGGCCACTTAAAAGAAGAAAAGCAGGTTCAAACAGTCAATAAAATAATTGAATTAATCTCGTAAAGTCAGTCCATTATTTTTTAATCTTTCGCAGCCGGAAGCACCAACACCTTCAGTCCCCTGGTGGTATTCCTGAAAAACACATAAGGCGCCACTCCATTCAATGCGCTTACGTCGCCCAACTTTTGCTGAACACCCTCTACCTGATAACCAGCTTGCCTGATCCGTTCGAGGTATTCTTCGGCCTCAAGGTCCAGCAACACCAAGGCAATCTCTTCCAGACTCATGGCTTCGGCATGCGCCACCGGCGGGTAATCAATGTTTTTCCCCCAGGTATCAGATGACCAGCTTCCCAGCTGCATCACACTGGAAAAGGGTGGAACATTGAATAGGGTTCCTGCTACAAACAACAAAATCACCAGCGACGCACCGAT
This sequence comes from Prolixibacteraceae bacterium, assembly GCA_016938055.1. Classification (GTDB taxonomy): domain Bacteria; phylum Bacteroidota; class Bacteroidia; order Bacteroidales; family Prolixibacteraceae; genus Roseimarinus. Next base: position 27,637 of record JAFGVJ010000206.1, on the reverse strand, counting down.
CAGTTCGCGCTTTCGCCTTAATCCTTCACGGGTTTTCCGGGTGAAGTATGAAAACAGGATTTTCCAGTTCATGCTGAAAATGTGCGAAATGGCAAATCCAATGAACAAATAGGAGAACAGCGTATGCAAAGCCTGCCATTGGGAAAGATCAATCCCCAGTAAATGCCAGTTGGTCCAGCGAAATACCCTGCCGGGAGGTGCAACATAAAGAACTATCCCCGAAACAGCCATGATCAGGAAAGAAAAAAACATCCCAAAACTCACAAAACTTCTCCACTTAAATTCACGTACTTGCATCAATAAGAATTTTTTGTTAAAAATATAAAAACAAATCATAAAGTTTTGAGGGCTTTCACAACCTTTTAGCGCTTTACTGGTCTATATTGATGAATCATTTCATCAACCAACCATTCGAAAGTGCAAAAGATACGAATCATTATCGCGCTACTATTCCTGACCGTCAGGATGGCCTTCTCCCAGAACGATGTTTCCATTTCGGGCTACATCCGCGATGCTTCCAACGGCGAAGACCTGATTGGGGCAACTGTTTATGTGGAACAACTGAAAACGGGGACCATCTCTAATGCTTTTGGTTTTTATGCCCTCAACATTAAACCTGGTTTTTACACCATCACCGTGAAATTTCTGGGCTATCAAACGCAGCAGATCACCCTTTCGGCCGACAGTAAAATCACCTATAATTTCCGTCTGGAACCATCTAGCGAAACCATTGGGGAAATTGTGGTAAGCACCGAAGCCATCAACCAAAACATTGTGGGTACCGAAATGGGAACTTTTAAGCTCAACCCGAAAATCATCAAGGCCATTCCGGTGCTATTTGGTGAACAGGATGTATTGAAAACCATACAGCTCATGCCGGGGGTTTCCTCTGCAGGTGAAGGTAGTACCGGTTTCTTTGTACGGGGTGGTCAGGCCGATCACAACCTGGTGCTCCTCGACGATGCCCCGGTATTCAACCCCTCTCACCTGCTGGGCTTCTTTTCGGTGTTCAACTCCGATGCCATCAACGATGTGAAACTCTACAAGGGTGGTGTCCCTGCTAATTTTGGCGGCAGGGCTTCGTCGGTACTCGATGTGCACCAGCGCGAGGGCAACTCCGAACGTTTTCAGGCCAGTGGCGGCATCGGACTCATTTCGAGCCGGCTTACCCTCGAAGGTCCCCTGGGCAACAACGGAAGTTCATTTCTGCTTTCAGGACGCAGAACCTATGCCGACCTCTTTCTGCTTTTTTCCAAAAACGAGCAAATCAAAAACAGCCAGCTCTATTTTTATGATCTTAACCTGAAATCGCACATCGAACTGGGCCAAAATGACCGGCTCTACCTTTCGGGATACCTGGGCCGCGACATTCTCAGTGCTTCCAGTTTTGGATTTAACTGGGGCAACCGGGTGGGCACCCTGCGCTGGATGCACGTATTCTCTCCAAAGTTATTCAGCAACACCTCTTTAATTTTCAACGACTATGATTATACCACTTCGGCCGATCTGGATTTTGCTTTCGACCTGAAAGCCGGAATTATTGGCCGTACCTTCAAACAACGCTTTACCTATTACCACAACCCCAACAATACCTGGTCGTTTGGTGCCGAATTGAATCAATATGTTTTCAAGCCAGGAAGCCTTGAACTGATCTCGCTCGACAATGAAAAACAAACCTTCAGTGTTTCCGAAAAACAGGGACTTGAAAGTGCTGCCTATCTGGCCAATGAGCAGAAAATTGGCACAAGGCTTTCATTAAGCTATGGCGTTCGACTTTCAAATTTCACACGTCATGGGCCTTCCAACGAATTCAATTTCGATACAAAAGGTGAGCTGATGGATACGGTAAGTTATGTTGAAGGGGAATGGTACTCACCCTACTGGAACATCGAACCGCGCCTGAGTGTCAATTTCGTTTTCAATGAATTTACCAGTATCAAGGCCGGATATAACCGCATGGCCCAATACATCCATTTGTTGCAAAATGCCACCGCCGGCACCCCGGTTGACTTCTGGATTCCCAGCAGCCCTAACGTCAAACCCCAGGTGGCCGACCAGGTGAGCGTGGGTGTGTTTCGGAATTTCGACGTGCACCGTTACCAGTTTTCCATCGAAGGCTATTACAAAACCATGCAAAACCAGATTGATTATCGCACCGGGGCCGAACTGCTCCTCAACGAAATGGTAGAATCGGAATTACTGTATGGCATAGGGAAAGCTTATGGGGCTGAATTCCTGCTCGAAAAAAAGGAAGGTCAACTCACCGGATGGATCGCTTACACTTTAGCCCGTTCGCTCAAACAGATCGATGGCATTAACAAAGGCAACTGGTATCCGGCACGTCAGGACCGTATCCACGATCTTTCGGTGGTAGCCATCTATCAGTTGAACCCCAAATGGACCTTCTCGGGAACATGGGTATACTATACCGGCAATGCTGTGACTTTCCCTGCAGGGAAATACATCATTGAAGGGAATGTAGCCAGCTTGTTTACCGAACGCAACGGCTACCGCATGCCAGATTACCACCGCCTCGACCTGGCTGCTACCTGGCTCTTAAAACAGAATGAGCGTTTCAAATCAGAACTGAGTTTCTCGGTGTACAATGCCTATGCCCGAAAAAATCCGTACAGCTTTATCTTCAGTGAAGATGAAGAGAATCCGGGACAAACAAAATCGACCATGGTGTACCTGTTTTCGGCCATCCCTTCCATTAGCTGGAACTTTAAATTTTAAAAATGATGAAAACGAAATATTTACCAATGATCCTGCTATCCTTTTTCTTTGCTGCCTGCGAAGAAGAGGTGGTGCTCGACCTGGATTCCATCGAGAAAAAGCTGGTGGTAGAAGCACGCATTAGCAACAGTGAACCCATGGGAGAAGTGATTCTATCCTACAGCCAGGGCTTTTACGATGTCCCCGATTCCAACCGGATCACCAATGCCACGGTCAGCCTTACGGTTGAAAGTACCGGCGAAAGCGAACAGTTGACATTGATCGGTGACAGATACTTTTCAAAAAACCTGCAGGCCCAATATGGCGAAAGCTACAAACTGGAAATTGAAAACGGTGATCAGTTGGTGGAAGTTTCAGCAAAAATGCCGCCCAAAGTGGACATTACCAGCGTGGTGTTTGTTCCCAACCCTTTCGACAACTCCCCCGACAGTTTGAACGTTTTCGTGAACGTGCTCGACCGTGTGGGCGAAGACAACTTTTTCCGACTGCTGGTTTACAGTCCCGGCGAAAACGATTACCAAACCTTTTACGTGGTGGACGATACCTTTGGGAAAGACGGGCTCATTAGCATGCCCATCTACTTTAAGACATACGCCCCCGGCGATACAGTCATCACCGAGCTACGCCACCTCAATAAGGCTACCTACGACTATTATGGCGGGCTCACCGAAAACCTGGGCGGATCGTTCAATGCCATTGCGCCCGGAAACCCGGTTTCCAACATGCCCGATGAAGTGTTCGGGATTTTTGCAGCCTGGGCTACCGATATCGATACTTTTTTTGTAGGGAAGTTGCCTTTTTAAAAACAGGCTTATTTCAGGTAATCACTCACCGTTTGGCTGATATTTTGTTTGATTTGGTCCCAGGTTTGACCCATAAAACTGACAGGAGTTTCGCTCTCGTCGGCATCAACAAAATAGGTGATGGCATGTGGGATGCTTATGGCCAACATTTGACTGGGAAATTTCATCTTATGCCAATCAATTATTTGTTGAAGTGAATAATGTTTTAACAATTCGTGTAAATCCCAGAAATCCTTCTTCTTACCTCTCCCCAGTATGGCCTGAATTTTCATTGCGGCAATATCAGCATCGTGATACATTCTTATACCTTCAATATTCTCTACTGCTTTAATTGGTTGATGAGGGTAGTGAACAATGTCAACTTTAACTTGGTCAATAAAACAAAAAATACCAAACTGCGTATTTTGTTGTTTATATTCAAATCGATCTCCATATACTTGTTCAAAAGAAACCACAATGGGCTTATGATCAAATTTTTCATGAACAAACAAATCTAAATCAACTGAACTACGGTGACCAAATTTTAAAGCCAAAGCAGTCCCTCCAACCAGCGAAAACTGGTATAGAGCAGGAAGCGCCATCAGTTCCTTTAATACGGAAAGAGTTCCGGGTTCAATTGTCTTAGTTTGTAGCATCTGAATTTTTCAATTGGTTCACCAACAACTGCACTTGCAAAATAGATGGTGTGAAGTGGCAGAAACCGTGCATTCAACAGGGCCAATGTCACTTTTTCATCACCATAATAACGCCTGCACTGGCGGATGTCCTCCACATCGCCCCGTTCGAACACCCGCTCGATCACAAAACTGGCTTTGCCATCGTAATCAATCTGTTCAAAGTTCACATCCCAGAAAATGCGCTTGTTAAAAATGGGCTTATTTTGCTGCTTCATGTTGCGAAGTTAATAAAACAGCTTGATACTGAGGAAAACTATTGAAAACAATTGAAAGCGGTGGAAAACAATTGTTTTGGTAACATTCAAATTTACTCCGTAGCTCTTCATGACAATTAATTCCCATTTTTCTGTTACTTTTGGAACGCGAATTTAAACAGTTATTGATTAAACTACTGACCCATGAAATACGTTTCATCCCTTTTCATTTTAATGTTGAGTACCATGATGAGTTGTAACACTCCTGCTCCGAAAGAAGCCGATAAAACCGATGATTTTCAGTTCTTTGTTGAACAGTTTGCCGACCTGAAGATACTTCGTTATCCTGTGCTGGGTTTCGATGAACTCACGCTTCAGCAAAAGGAACTGGTGTATTACCTGTCGCAGGCAGCCATCGAGGGCCGCGACATCATGTTCGACCAGAACAACCGCCACAACCTGGCCATCCGCCGAACCCTCGAAGCCATTTACGAAAACTATTCGGGTGAGCGCGAAAACGAAGATTTCAAAGCCTTCGAAATCTACCTCAAAAGGGTATGGTTCTCCAACGGCATTCATCACCACTATTCCACCGATAAGTTTTTGCCTGGTTTCAGCCTCGATTACTTCAGCACCTTACTGCAAGATGTAGCCGAAGAAAAGTTCCCGGTTTCAAAAAACGAAATTGTCAAAACCCTGGTGCCTCTCATGTTCGATCCTGCTTTTGAAGCCAAGCGGGTGAACCAGGCAGACGGCCAGGACCTCTTGCTCACCTCGGCCAACAACTATTGGGGCGAAGGTGTTACTCAAGTCGAAGCCGAAGCATTTTATGCCGCCCTGAAAGATCCCAACGATCAGGAACCCGTATCCTATGGCCTGAACAGCCGTCTGGAAAAGGTAGATGGGAAACTGGTGGAAAAGGTATGGAAAGTGGGTGGTACTTATTCACCGGCCATCGAAAAAATTGTGTACTGGCTCGAAAAAGCACTCGCTGTAGCCGAAAACGACCAACAAGCCAAAGTCATCTCACTCCTGATTGAATACTACCAAACCGGCGATTTGAAAACCTTTGACCAATACAACGTGGCCTGGCTGGCCGATCAAAACTCGCACATTGATTTTGTGAACGGTTTCATCGAAACCTACGGCGATCCGCTGGGTTTGAAAGCCAGCTGGGAAAGTGTGGTGAACTTTAAAAACATAGAAGCCACCAAACGTACAGAAATAATTAGCAGCAATGCACAGTGGTTCGAGGACCATTCGCCGGTTGATCCGCGTTTCAAAAAAGAAACCGTGAAAGGTGTTACGGCAAAAGTTATTACAGCGGCCATGCTGGGAGGCGACTGCTACCCGGCCACACCCATTGGCATTAACCTTCCCAATGCCGACTGGATTCGCCGCGACCATGGTTCAAAATCGGTGACCATCGAAAACATCACTTACGCTTACGACAGGGCCGCTGAAGGCAATGGGTTCCTCGAAGAATTTTGCTACTCGGAAGAAGAAATTCAGCGGCAACACCAATATGGCTTCCAGGCCGATAACCTGCACACCGACCTGCACGAGTGCCTTGGACATGGTTCGGGGCAACTGCTGCCTGGTGTGAATGGCGACGAGCTCAAAGCTTACGGAGCATCCATTGAAGAATCCCGTGCCGACCTTTTTGCCCTTTATTACATGGGCGACAGCAAAATGGTAGAACTGGGTTTGTTGCCCGATGCCGAAGCCTACAAAGCCGCTTACGACGATTACATCCGTAATGGTTTAATGACCCAGCTTACCCGGATTAAACCCGGCGACGATGTGGAACAGGCCCACATGCGCAACCGGCAGTTAATTTCAAAATGGGTTTACGAAAAAGGACAAACCGAAAATGTAATTGAGCAAAAAGTAAAAGATGGGAAAACCTATTTCGTAGTAAACGATTACAAAAAACTCCAAACACTTTTTGGCCAACTACTTTCTGAGATTCAGCGTGTAAAGTCGGAAGGTGATTTTGATGCTGCAAAACTTTTGGTTGAAACTTATGCTGTGAAGATTGACCGCACCCTGCACGACGAAGTGCTCGAACGATATGCCACACTGAACCTGGCTCCCTACAGCGGTTTCGTAAATCCCAAATATGTGGTGGAAAAAGATGCTGATGGAAACATCACCAACATCACCCTGGACTACACCGAGGCTTATACCGAACAAATGCTGCGCTATTCAAAAGAACATTCGTGGCTACCCAATGTTAATTGAATCCTTGTATGTCGGACATTCCTGTCCGACAACTTTTCTGTCCGACAACTTTTAATATCTGTTGGACCATAAAGTACAACTTACGAAGGGAACCGTTCTTTTTTGGGAGAACGGTTCCCTTCTTTCCTGAAAAGATGATATCTTTCAGCATCTAAACCTTTAACCTGATGCTATGCATACTTATCTAAGCAATCATAAACAATTCGTGTTGAATTGTATTGCCCTTTTCTGGCTATTATTATTTGGTTTTCACGGTACTGCTCAGTCAGTTTATGAGATGAAACCAAACGACCCCGGAGCCGTGTATTTTACTGCTGAGCATTTTCAAATCAAAGCCGATGGCACAACCGATGTCTCCGATGAACTACAGAAAGCTATTAACAAGCTAAAAACCAACCAGAATTTTGGCATTCTGTTTATTCCCGAGGGAAAGTATCTTATCAGCAAAACCATTTATGTACCCAAAGCCATTCGATTAATTGGCTATGGTGAAAAAAGGCCCGAATTTATACTGGGCGCTAAAACACAAGGTTATCAAGTGGAACAGAATTACATGTTTTGGTTTATCGACCGCTTGGTGGAAGAAGGGCAGGAACCTCGTGATGCAGGAGCCGGTACTTTTTACAGCGCCATTTCGAACATCGATTTTCGAATTGAAGAAGGAAATCCCAAAGCCATTGCGCTGCGCACCCACTTTGCCCAACACGGCTTTGTGAGCCATTGTAACTTCTACATCGGGGATGGATTAGCCGGAATATACGATCTGGGTAACGAAATTGAAGATTTGAAATTTTATGGTGGTGAATACGGAATCACCACTGCCCGGACTTCACCGGGCTGGCCCATGATGATGGTCGATCTTTATTTCGAAGGTCAGCGAAAAGCTGCCGTCATTAGTCGGAACACCGGTATGACCATTGTGGCCATGCAGGTGAAAAATGCTCCTGTTGCTGTGGAACTTCAGGAAGATGTGCCCGATCGCTTGTTCATGGAAGACTGCCTTTTCGAGACGGTGGGCACAGGAGTGGTAGTTGGAGGGGAAGAAATCGCCACCAATCAGGTGAACCTGATCAACATTGCCTGTAAGGACGTTCCGCTTGCCGTACATTTCATAAAAAGCAACAAAAGTATAGAAGGGAAAGGCAAGCTCTATCTGATCGAAGATTTTACAAGCGGCCTGGTGATGGACGATATGACCGACAACCCTGAATATCGAATCAACAGTAAAATTGAACCGGTCAACGATGTTCCGGCTCATTTGGCGAAAATCATTCCATCCTTACCGGTCATGAATTCCTGGGTAAACATTCGTGAACTTGGCGCCAAAGGCGATGGTGAAACCGACGATACCGAAGTATTTAAAAAGGCCATTGCCGAACATCAAAATATTTATGTACCTACCGGCTGGTACCGCATTACTGAAACCTTGAAAATGGCAAAGGGTACCAAACTAATTGGCCTGCATCCCTTTGCCACCCAGATCATGCTGAAGGAAAGCGAACCGGCATTCAGCGGATTTGGGGCACCCGTTCCCCTGCTCGAATCGTCGGAAGGAGGCAATGATATAGTGAATGGAATAGGAATCAACACCGGTGGCTATAACTACCGGGCGGTTGGCTTAAAATGGATGGCCGGCGAAGGCTCACTGGTGAACGATGTGAAATTCGTTGGTGGTCACGGCACCATGTTCAAACCCGGAGAGGAACCCGAACGTCAACGAAGAGACCGGAAAATCAGTGCTCCTGTTTCACCTGTATATGCCGAGGGTAAAGACCTGGCCTGGGACAATCAGTATTGGAGTTTGTGGGTCACCAACAACGGAGGTGGAATCTTTAAAGACATTTGGACAGCCAGCACCTATGCCGGAACCGGGTTCTATGTAAGCAATACAAGTACCCCGGGGAGGGTTTATGCCATGTCGCTCGAACATCATGTGCGGCAGGAATGCCGGCTCTACAAGGTTTCGAACTGGAAATTCTACGCCTTCCAATTTGAGGAAGAAAGCCGCGAAGGCCAGGAATGCCAAACGCTTGAAATGAACGCTTGTAACAATTTGTTGTTTGCCAACTTCTGGATGTATCGCGTTATTCGGGTGAATACACCCCGTGAATGGGGCATAAAAGTTGCGAACTCATCCAACATCGATTTCAGAAATATGCGCTCATGGACACAGGTATTACATCTGCCGGGAATTACAGTATACGATATGAATAAGCAGCTCGCCATCTATCCGGGTGATTTTGCCCGGGCAACAATAACGGGTAATGAACTTTCCCGAAGAAATTTACAAGAACAGACAGATGTACCGGTAAAGGTAGGATACGGATATGAATTCGCCACCGGAGCAGTGGCCGATAGTAAAGGCAACGTTTATTTTTGCGAACATCAGCGTAAACGGATTTACAAATGGGATGTAACAACCAATGCCCTTGAACTGTATGCCGATTATCCGTACAAACCATTCTCGCTTGCGGTGGATACCAGGGACAACCTGTTGGTGATCTGTCGCTACGACCCTCAACCGGGATTACTGGTAAACGGCGAACAGGAAAGCGTTGAAAAACTGCCCGACGATAACCCGATGTACAGCGGTTGGGGGAATGGAGGATGGGCCACCTTGGCTTATGCGATCAATCCCGATCAACCTGACGATATGGAACCTTTGAAGAGAATCAATACGGAAGATGCCCATCATGTTGAACGCGTCATCTACCCAACACATCGTTGGCGGAGCGACTTTGAAAATGTGGTGTTAGGCATGCCCAAAACCAGCTTTCTGGCCCCCGATGGTGTGACCATTGTGCCGGAAACCTACGACTTAGGCCGCTCTGTACAGTTAGTGGCCGTAACACCCGGTCAAAGCGACCCTGTTTTTATTACGCACGAGGATCCTAAAATCACCTACCAATTGAATGTGGGAGCTGATGGGAAGCTCACCAACATGCAAAAGAAAATGGCAAGGGGAGAATATAGCAACGTAACAGACCGGAATGGAAACTTCTACCTGGCCGAAGGTCAGATTATCGTATTCGACACGGCTGGCAATGAAATCAAACACCTTAACCCTAACGAACGGGTGAATTCCATGGCCATTGGTGGAAAAGACAAAAACGAACTTTTTGTGACCACCAGCACATCCTTCTATAGAATCAAAATAGAATAAGAAGCCTGTTATTTGATTTGACCAAAAAAAATCAGTCCTGAGGACCGCGTACAATTCCTCTTTCCGAACTACGGATAAAATCCAGGATGGCTTCCCTTTCGGTGGTAGCTTCGGTTTCGGCCAGGATGGCTTCCATGGCCTGGGTATTGTTCATCCCTTTTTGGTAAAGGTATCGGTATACATTCTGAATGTCGTTAATTTGATCGATGGAAAAACCCCTGCGGCGTAAGCCTACTGAATTAATACCTGCAAACGACAGTGGTTCATTGGCTACCAATACGTAGGGTGGAATGTCTTTTCGCACCAAACTTCCACCCGCAATGAAAGCATGTTTCCCAATGCGGCAAAACTGATGAACAGCAGTATAGGGGCTCACAATCGCAAAATCTTCTACATCCACTTCGCCAGCCAGTCCAGCGTAACTACCCAGAATCACATTGTTGTGCAAAAGGCAGTCGTGGGCAACATGGGAATACGATTGTAAAAGACAATCTTTCCCGACGATGGTGGTTCCCTTAGCTGCAGTTCCCCGGTTCACGGTACAAAATTCCCTGACCGTTGTATTGTCGCCAATCACCACGGTTGTCACTTCGCCCTTGAATTTCAGGTCCTGTGGAATACCGGCAATGACGGCTCCCGGAAATATTTTACAGTTTGCACCAATGCGGGCACCGTCCATGATCACGGCATTGGGGCCTATCCAGGTTCCGTCGCCAATTTCAACATCGGCAGCTATGGTAACAAAAGGTTCAATCACAACATCTTTGCCGATTTTAGCATCGGGATGAATATTGGCCATTGCTTGTTGCATTGTGCAAGAGTGTATTTAGTTTGTAATTAATTATTTTCAATGATCTGCGCCATAAATTCACCTTCGGAAGCCAGTTGGTTTCCAACAAAAATGTACCCTTTCATGGTGGCGATGCCCCTGCGAATGGGTGTAACCATCTCAACTTTGATAATCAAGGTATCACCAGGTACAATTTTCTTCCTGAATTTAATGCCATCAATTTTCAGAAAATAGGTTGAAAAGGTTTTATTGGGATCCATTTGGTTCAATACAAACAAACCGCCCACCTGTGCCATGGCTTCAATTTGTAAAACCCCCGGAAAGACCGGCTCTTGGGGAAAATGCCCGGTAAAAATGGGTTCGTTGGTCGTAATGTTTTTAATACCCACAATGTGCTTTTCTTTGATTTCAATTACTTTATCGACCATTAAAAACGGATAACGATGTGGTAGCAATTCCTTGATTTTGTGAATATCCATCACAGGTTCCTTATCGGGATTGTATACCGGGGGAGCAGTTTTGGAGAACTGTTTGTTCATTTCCTTTTGCAGCATTTTTGTAAACTGGGTATTGGCACTGTGCCCAGGTCTGCTGGCAATAATTTTCCCTTTAATGGGGCGTCCCAGTAAGGTCAAATCACCAATCACATCGAGCAGTTTGTGCCGTGCCGGCTCATTGGTAAAATGTAGCTTCAGGTTGTTGAGTATCCCCTGTTGTCCGTTCAGCTTAATATGTTCGTGGTGAAACAGATCGGCAATACGGTCCAGCTCTTCCTGCGATACATTGCGGTCCATAATCACGATGGCATTGTCCAGATCACCCCCTTTCACCAGGTTATTATTCAACAGAAATTCCAGTTCATGCAAAAACACAAAAGTACGACATGGTGCAATTTCATCTCTGAAATGCCTGATATTGCTGATCCGGGCATATTGATTATCGAGTACCGGCGACTTGTATGAAATCATCACGTCAATGCTGAACGAATCATCGGGGAGGGCAACCAACTCAGCTCCACTTTCCTGATCGGTGAAAACAATTTTCTCCCGGATTTCAAAATATTCCCGCTCGGCATCCTGCTCCTGCAAATTGTTTTCGCCAATGCCATCGTAAATCAACTTTGAACTACCATCCATGATGGGTGCTTCAGGACCGTCAATTTCGATGATCAGGTTATCGATTCCCAGTGCTGAGATGGCAGCCAGCGTATGTTCAATGGTGCCAACTCTTGCGCCATTCTTTTCCAGAACGGTGCCTCTTGAGGTATCAACAACATGTTTTACATCGGCTTCAATTTCAGGCTGACCTTCCAGGTCAATCCGCTTAAAAACAATGCCTGAATGCTCGGGAGCAGGTTTGAGCGTCATGCTAACAGCAATACCGGTATGCAATCCTTTCCCGGTGAGGGTCACTTCATTTTGAATGGTTTTTTGATGATCCACCATGTCAACTATTTTTTATTATCAGTTTGTTTATTGATTTCTTTTCTGAGTTGGTTTACCTCATGAAATAAGGTGGGCAAATTGCGGAATACGGCATAGGATCTTCTGTATTTAGCCGCTTCAAATGCATGTTCCCCCATTTGAACACTTCCGTCGTTCACATTGTTCGAGATGCCCGATTTAGCAGCAATGGTTACCTTGTTCCCTATTTTGAGATGTCCGGCCACGCCAACCTGCCCGCCCACGATACAATTCTCACCGATCGACGATGAACCTGCAATCCCTGTTTGAGCTGCTATTACAGTATTTTTGCCGACTTCACAATTGTGGGCTACTTGTACCAGGTTGTCCAATTTTACCCCTTTACGGATAATGGTAGATCCCATGGTCGCACAATCAACTGTGGTGTTGGCTCCTATCTCAACATCGTCCTCAATCACCACATTGCCTACCTGGTGAAGCTTTTTATAACTTCCGTCGGGAAGGGGTGCAAAGCCAAAACCATCGGCCCCAATCACCACCCCTGCATGCAGGATACAGCCTTTCCCGATTTTGCATTCGGGATAAATTTTTACGCCTGAAAACAGCACGGTATTGTCGCCAATTTCAGCGCCCCGGCCAATCCAGCAATGCGGGTAAATCTGTACGTTCTTCCCAATTTTCACCCCTTCATCGATGTATGCAAAGGCGCCAACATAGCAATCGGGGCCAACGCTGGAACTGGCATGGATGTAGGTAGAAATTTCTATGCCCTTTTTGACTGGGATCGACTGAACATAGAGCTCCATCAGCCGGGCAAGTGCATCGTAGGCATCATGAACACGTATCATGGTGGCTTGCACTTCCCTAAGGGGCTTCAAACTTTTATTCACCAACACCACCGATGCTTTTGTCTCATATAGAAAGGGTTCATACTTAGGATTGGCCAGAAAAGTCAGTGTCCCGGGTTCTCCTTCTTCAATCTTTGAAACATTGTTGATGGTAACCTCCTGATCACCGATCACTTCCCCCCCGAGAAATGCAGCTATTTGACGTGCTGTAAATTCCATATAATAAATTAAATTAAAGGCGAAATAAACAAAAAAATTAGTTTAAATCCAATTCCTTTGGATAGCATATAAAATGTTTACGAACGGCTTTTGATAAGCGTTTGAAATCAATATCAGATGCATTTTCAAGGTCAATGGTTTCGTTGCTTTTCGATAATATTTTAATGGTGCCAGAATCGGCTTCATAAATATGATTGGTAATACTGCCTGTAAAAACAAAATACTTTATTTCATTGGTTTTCAATCCCAATTGATCTTTCGCTTTCTTTTTAATCTCCACCAATTGTGTTTTTGAAACGGGACGGTCAGCAACTGATATTTTTAGCAGTTTACGGTTCACAATAGCCTTCGAAAGATAAGACAATACACGGTCGGGGTGCTTGCACCATGACTTTATAGAGGAAAGAATATCAGAATCGTCGAGTGCCGTAAAATTTTCAATTAAATTCGACTTCTTGTCGGTGATGCTCAAATCGTCCAGCCCGAACTGATGCTGAAGCATCCATTTCAGTGGCTCGGGGGCAAACAAGGTTTCGCCCTTTTTCACGAGCAACTTGGCACGTTCCAGGATCAGTATGAGCATGTATTCAGCTACAATTACCGTTTTGTGAAGGTACACCTGCCAGTACATCAACCTGCGGGCCACCAAAAATTTCTCTACGGAGTAAATACCTTTTCGATCAACCACCAGCTGGTTGTCGCAAACATTCAACATTTTGATAATCCGGTCTGACCCGATGGTTCCTTCCACTACCCCGCTGAAAAAACTGTCGCGGCGCAGATAATCCATTCGGTCCATGTCCAGCTGACTGGCCACCAACTGATGTAAGAATTTCTTCGGATAGTCGTTTTTAAAAATCCTGATGGCCAGGCTCAATTGCTGATGAAATTCGGTATTGAGTTGCTCCATCAGCAACAACGACAAAGTTTCATGGGTGATGCCCTGTACCAATGTTTGTTCCAGAGCATGTGAAAACGGCCCGTGGCCAATATCGTGCAGTAAAATAGCAATACAAACGGCTTCGGCTTCTTCATCACTGATTTCAACCTGCTTCATCCTTAAACTGTCGATGGCCTGACGCATGAGGTGAAGTGCTCCTATAGCGTGTTCAAAACGGGTATGATTGGCACCGGGATAAACCACACACGACAAACCGAGCTGTTTGATTCTTCGTAAACGCTGAAAGTAGGGATGTTCAATCAAATCGAAGATGATGTCCGATTGTAAACTGATGAAACCATAAACCGGATCGTTGAGAATTTTTCGTTTGTTAACCAATTGACGAGCCATAGAAACATAATCTTTCGGGCAATACTAAAAGTTGATTGTAAGCTGTGAATTTATACAAAAGTGCTCAAAACTTCCGAGGCAATGCCGAGTTTTCAATAATTTATTACCCACGAAGCCATTTTTTCTTTTTCAGTTGCCCTGTTATTTAATGAGTTGATTTTGTGGAAATCATTATTATTTGTATTTTTGCCGCGATTCTGTAAGTGATTATAGGGGACCTGTGTCCCCTATTTTATTAAAGTATCATCATGCTTTCAAAAGAATATATAGAAAATATCGTTAGGAATGCCCTCACTGAGGAGTTCTTCATTGTTGACATCACACTCAGCAAAAGCAATGAGATTGAAGTGGTCATTGATGGTGACCATGGAGTAAGCATTCAACAATGCGTGGACCTCAGCCGGAGTATCGAACAGGCACTGAACCGCGATGAGGATGACTTTGAACTCAGTGTCTCATCGGCAGGACTGGGCAAAGCTTTCAGGGTGTATCGCCAATACATCAAAAACATTGGAAAAGAAGTGGAAGTTGCTGTTAGTGAAAACAAACCGGTAAAAGGCATCCTGAAAAGTGTTGATGAACAAGGTTTTGAAATTGAAGTGACTACCCTCGAAAAGCTGGAAGAAAAGAAAAAAAAGGTGGCTGTTACCCGCACTCAACGAGTTGAATTTGCGTCGAAACCCACTGTGAAAAATATCATATCGTTCAAATAAATAAAATATGAAGAACATAGACAACGTCAGTCTGATTGATACGTTTGCCGAATTTAAGGACCTGAAAAATATCGATCGCGCTACCATGATGAGCGTGCTGGAAGATGTTTTCCGTAACCTGCTTCAAAAAAAGTACGAAAGCGACGAAAACTTCGATATTATTATCAACATCGATAAGGGTGACTTTGAAATCTGGCATTACCGTACCGTTGTTGCCGATGAAGAATTTACAGATCCGAACAAGGAAATTCCTTTATCGGAAGCCAAAAAGATTGATGCCGATTACGAAATTGGTGAAGAAGTAACCAACGAAGTAAAGTTGATCGATTTTGGACGCAGGGCCATTTTGAACCTTCGCCAAAACCTTGCCAGCCGTATTTTAGAGCTGGAAAAAGACAGCATTTACACCAAATACAAAGACAAAATCGGGGAAATTGTAACCGGTGAAGTATACCAGATCTGGAAAAAAGAAATACTGGTACTCGACGACGAAGGAAACGAACTGATCCTTCCTAAAACCGAACAAATCCCAACCGATTATTTCAGAAAAGGGGATACCGTGAGAGCGGTGGTTTACAAGGTTGAACTCCGGAACAACAACCCCCTCATCATCCTTTCCCGTACCCAGCCAGCCTTTCTCGAGAGATTGTTTGAGCTCGAGGTTCCTGAAATTTTTGACGGTCTCATCACCATCAAAAAGATTGTTCGGGTTCCCGGTCAGCGGGCCAAAATTGCGGTAGAATCGTACGACGAGCGTATCGATCCCGTTGGAGCCTGTGTGGGTATGAAAGGATCACGCATCCACGGGATCGTTCGCGAATTACGCAACGAAAACATCGATGTAATCAACTATACCACCAACCTCAACCTATACATCCAAAGGGCATTAAACCCGGCTAAAATCTCCAGCATTAAACTCGATCATGAGAAAAAAACTGCCGAGGTTTACCTGAAACCCGAAGAGGTTTCTCTGGCCATTGGCAAAGGCGGCTTGAACATCAAACTCGCCAGTCAATTGACCGATTATGAGATTGATGTTTACCGCGAGATGGAAGCCGACGACGAAGATGTAAACCTGGATGAATTCTCCGATGAAATTGAAGGATGGATCATCGACGAGCTGAAAGCTATTGGTTGCGACACGGCCAAAAACGTGTTGAACATCCCCCGTAACGAACTGATCAAACGTACTGATCTCGAAGAAGAGACCATCGACAGCGTTCTGGGAATACTGAAATCCGAATTCGACAAGTAACATCGAAAAGGTAAAAACACGAAAAAACACGAAAGGTAATATATGGTATCTGGCAAAGGAACACAACGGCTTGGTAAAGTTGCAAGGGAATTCAATGTAGGAATTGCCACAATGGTTGAATATCTGAATAAAAAAGGGCATAAAGTTGATCCGAACCCAAATGCAAAAATCGATGATGACCAGTACGAACTGTTACATAAAGAATACAGTCGCGATATCGATTTGAAAAAGGAGTCGGAAAAACTGAATCTAAGGGCACACCGTCATCAGAAAAACGAAACGCTCACCATCAACGATGTGAACAATCAAAACGATGAGGATGACAACAACGATGTTGACGACAAGGAAGACTCAGAAGTACTGAGAATTACCGACAACAGTGCTAAAAAATCCAGCTCATTCAGGGAACGTGAAGCAGCCCCTGAAATCAAAGTGGAAGCACCCCGTAAAGAAGTCAAAATTGTTGGAAAGATTGACCTGGATAAGAAACCAAGCCCAAAAACGCCTGAACCACCCGTGAAGGAGGAAAAACCTCAGGCTCCTGCTGCCAAAACAGAAAAACCCGAAGTCATCAAACAACCTGAGCAGGCGGCTCCTGTCTCAGCTGAGAAACCGATCGAAAAACCAGCTGAGAAACCTGTTGAAAAACCGATCGAAAAACCTGTTGAGAAACCTGCTGAGAAACCTGTTGAAAAACCTGTTGAAAAACCCGTAGAGGCCCAAAAGCCAACACCCCAGGCCGCAGAACAGCAGAAAACCGCCATCGAAGACAACAACATCAAAACCAACGTTCCGAAAAAAGCTGAAAGCGAAGTAAAAGTCGTGGGCCGAATCGATCTCGATACCATCAACCAACGAACCCGTCCACCCAAGAAATCGAAAAAGCAACGCGAAGAAGAGCGTAAATCAAGAAACCAAAAGAAAAAGCCCGAAACACCGGCATTTGGTGATAAAAAACCTACAGGTGAAGTGACGCCAGGCGCAGCCAAAACCACTGCCGAAAGCGCTGAACAGCAACGCCGAAAAAGAAAACGAATTCAAAAGGAAAGGGTAGATGTAAACAAGCCTTCGGACGCCACCAGACCTGCCGGCGGTGGACACCCCGACCGAAAACCTACACCTGGAGGGAAAGGCCCGGTTGGCAAAAACCGGAAACGCATCATCCGTCCCGAAGTATCTGAAGTCGATGTTCAAAAACAGGTCAAAGATACCCTGGCCCGGTTAACCACTAAGAGTAAATCGAAAGGATCAAAATATCGTCGTGAAAAACGAGCTGCCTTCACTGAAAAGATGGCACACGACGAGGAAATGGCACACAACATCCAAAAAAGTATTCAGGTGACCGAATTTGTATCGGTGAACGAACTGGCTACCATGATGGGCGTTTCAGTGACCCAGGTTATCTCCAGCTGTATGAGCCTTGGTTTATTTGTGTCCATCAACCAACGTCTCGATGCCGAAACCATGTCGCTGGTAGCCGAAGAATTTGGCTATAAAGTAGAATTCATCAGCGCCGAAGTAATGGACGCCATTGAAGAAGAACAAGACAGAGAAGAAGACCTCTTATCCCGTTCACCCATCGTTACCGTGATGGGACACGTTGACCACGGAAAAACTTCACTGCTCGACTATATCCGCAGTTCCAACGTGATTGCCGGTGAAGCCGGGGGAATTACCCAGCACATTGGTGCTTACAACGTGGTGCTCGAAAACGGGCGCCGGATCACCTTCCTCGATACTCCGGGTCACGAAGCCTTTACGGCCATGCGCGCCCGTGGTGCCCAGGTAACCGACATTGCCATCATCATTGTGGCAGCCGACGACAATGTGATGCCTCAAACAGTCGAAGCCATCAACCATGCTTCAGCCGCCGGTGTACCCATTGTTTTTGCCATCAATAAAATTGACAAACCGGGTGCTAACCCCGAAGCCATCAAGGAAAAACTCGCCAACATGAACTATCTGGTGGAAGAGTGGGGCGGCAAATACCAAAGCCACGACATCTCAGCCAAAATGGGTCAGGGAGTTGAAGAATTGCTCGAAAAAGTACTGCTCGAGGCCGAAATGCTCGACTTAAAAGCCAATCCCAACAAACGGGCCGTAGGTTCCATCATCGAATCATCGCTCGATAAGGGCAGGGGTTACGTAGCCACCGTACTGGTACAAAATGGTACCCTTCGCGAAGGCGATATCCTGGTTGCCGGACAGCACATGGGACACATCAAAGCCATGTTCAACGAACGGAACCAGCGCATCAAAGAAGCCAAACCAGCTGAACCAGCCATGATCCTTGGCCTCAACGGAGCACCCCAGGCCGGCGATAAATTCAACGTGATGGAAACCGAACGCGAAGCACGCCAGATTTCCAACAAAAGGGAACAACTGCAACGCGAGCAAGGTATGCGTACCCAGAAACACATTACCCTCGACGAAATTGGCCGACGCATTGCCATTGGTAATTTCCAGGAATTGAATGTGATTGTGAAAGGCGACGTGGACGGATCCATCGAGGCCCTCTCCGATTCACTGATCAAACTCTCTACCGAAGAAATCCAGGTAAATGTGAAGCACAAGGCCGTGGGTCAGATTTCCGAATCGGATGTGATGCTGGCTTCGGCTTCCGATGCCATTATCATAGGCTTCCAGGTGCGTCCCTCGCTGGCCGCCCGTAAGCTGGCCGAGCAGGAACAAATCGACATCCGCCTGTACTCCATTATTTACGATGCCATAGAGGAAATCCGTTCGGCCATGGAAGGCATGCTGTCGCCCGAGATTAAGGAAGAAATTGTAGGTACTGCTGAAATTCGCGAGGTGTTCAAAATTACCAAAGTAGGTACCATTGCCGGTTGTATCGTTCGCGATGGCAAAATCATCAGGACCAACAAAGTACGCCTGATCCGCGATGGCATTGTGATTTATACCGGCGACCTTGGATCACTGAAACGCTTTAAGGAAGATGTGAAGGAAGTGAAGAATGGTTACGAATGTGGGATGAATATCAACAATTTCAATGATTTAAAAGAAGGTGACCTCATTGAATCTTTCACCACGGTTGAAGTAGCCAAGAAATTATAAAACAACTGCTTACGCTCAGATATTTCCATCAAAAAATCCTGACAGGTTTTCAAAAACCTGTCAGGATTTTTTGATGGAACTAAGCGCCTACCAGGTCACTGTATTCAGCAGCGCTGAGCAGTTCATCCAGCTCGGCAGGATTGTTCATTTTCACCTTGATCATCCAACCGGCACCATATGGATCTTTGTTGATGGTTTCTGGGGCATCGTCAAGGGCTTCATTCTTTTCCAGAATTTCACCACTCACCGGCATAAACAAATCAGACACTGTTTTCACCGCTTCAACAGTACCAAAGGTTTCTTCTTTATCGAGGCTTTCTCCAACTGTTTCAATTTCTACAAAAACAATATCCCCCAGTTCACCCTGAGCATATTCGGTAATGCCTACAACGGCCACATCGCCGTCAACTTTTACCCATTCGTGTTCTTTGGTGTACTGAAGGTTTTCAGGAAGTTTCATGATTTCGCTTTTTTTAAATTCGACTTGTCCAAATGTAAAAAGAAAAATGCAATAACCACCATGACAGAAAGCGGCATTTTCCATCAATTTCGGTTACCGATCAGGCCCTGAACCGGTTTTTTTTCACATTTTTGCAGACACTAAATGCAATCCAATGAGAACAATTCAAATAGCCACACTTCACGACTTAGAAACTGCAGCCCAAACCTTTATGAACATGATGGGCACCTACAAGGTGTTTGCTTTTTATGGTGAAATGGGTGCCGGGAAAACTACCTTTATAAAACAGGTTTGTCGCTTGATGGGGGTTGAAGAAAACATTACCAGCCCTACCTTCTCCATTGTGAATGAATACATTGCATCTGGCGGCAATTCAATTTACCATTTCGATTGCTACCGCTTGAAAAACCTTGAAGAAGCTTACAACATAGGTGCCGAAGAGTATTTATATTCCGGGAACTACTGTTTTATTGAATGGCCCGAGAGAATGGAGGAGCTGCTGCCCGAGTCCGCCATCGCAGTAAAAATTGAAGTTCAAGCTAAAAATCATCGGATAATTAGCGTAAATATTCCATGAATTGTTAATCTCAAGGGAAAGCTGTAATTTCAGTGCGCTGAATTAAACCTGGCAAACATGGCTGAACACCAAAAATCCGGCATGGTCCATTTTGATGAACAACAGTTGCTTCCGGCTGAGGAAAAGCTGGAAGTAAGAACGAAACATCAAAAAATCAACATTGGCATTCCGGGCAACTTTAACAACGATGAACAATGCCTTCCCCTGACCCCACAGGCAGTTGAACTGTTGGTTGCTTCGGGTCATGAAGTATTGATTGAAAGTGAAGCCGGCCAAAAAGCCCGTTACACCGATCTGGAATATTCCGAAGCCGGAGCCATCATCACCAAAAACAAAGCTGATGTTTTTCAGTGCGATTTTATTGTGAAAGTCGCCCCCTTCTGCAACCAGGAAATCGACATGCTCAGAGGTAACCAGGTGTTGTTCTCCATGTTGCAGATCAATACCCAGAACGAAGAAGCCATTAAAAAGCTCATCAGGAAAAAAATTACCTCGGTGGCCTACGAATACATGAAAGATGAACTGGACTGTTTGCCGGTGATGCAATCGCTGAGTGAAATTTCAGGGGTGGTTTCCATGAATGTGGCCAGTGAACTACTCAGCTTTAGTGAGTTTGGCAAAGGAGTCTTGTTTGGCGGTGTGACTGGTATTTCACCGGCATCGGTGATCATTCTGGGCTCCGAAACAGCTGCCGAATATGCCACCAGAGCCGCACTGGGTTTGGGTGCCGAGGTTAAAATTTTTGACAATTCCATCAACAAACTCAGGGCCTTTGAACGAAAGTTTAACCAAAACATCTTTACCTCGCTGTATTATCCCAGGGTACTGGAAAAAGCCATTGCTTCGGCCGATGTGGTGCTGGGAGCCCAACCTTTTAACGCGGTGCCCAACTACATTCTTTCCCGCGACATGATTGGAAAAATGAAAACCGGCTCCATCATCATCGACCTGAACGCTTCGCAGGGAGGTTGTTTCGAAACAACCCGCTGTACCTCTTTGAACAATCCAACCTATGTGGTCGACGGTGTCATTCACCATTGCGTCCCCAATATTTCAGCCAAGGTATCGCGTACCACCACCATTGCACTGAGCAACATTTTTGCATCGGTGCTGCTCGAGATAGGCGAAATAGGTGGCATTTCCCATTACATCAAAAGCATGAAAGGCTTCCGCGAAGGGATTTATATTTATACCGGGATATTGACCAATAAAGATTTAGGTCGTAAATTCAACCTACCCACCAAGGAGCTAGACCTTTTAATGGCCGTTTTTTAGGATCAAAGGCTGCTAAACCACACCTGGAAATACTCGCCAAAAGGAACAGTTTTCATCGTTCCCTGGGCTGCATATACCAGGCTCAAAATCCAGAAGGCAAAAATAACAAGCCCCCCAAAGATGTTCAGCACCGGAATCCAACTGATCACAGCTCCGGCCATCCACAATCCAAGCGTTTGACGGATAAAAAATGAGGACAGCTCATCGCGACGATCCAGATTCAGTAACAGGGCAACTATCCAACCCACAGGGGTAAGGTGTGCAATAATGGCTTTTACTCGGGCATCCATAAATTTTGGTTTAAATCACACACAAAAATAGAAAAGAAAGCATTTCAAGCATTGTAAAAAAGGGGAAATGAGCATTTCATCGGTAAAGTGTCTGAAACGACAGGAGAACGATTTTTTTTGTACCAATTTGGTAAACCTTTGCATCATTCATCAAAAAAATATTCGCTAAATTGGGACCGCGATACATTGAAAAATTATGAGTTGGAAAATTTTTGTGGAAATCTTCAGTACGGCTATTATTGGAATTCCGCTGGCATTTTTGGTTTTACGATTGTTCTTTAAGAATTCAATTCTCTTGCGCATTTCAATTTTTTGGGTAGCCGATTTGTTGATCATCGACGCCCTGGGAGAATTGGGTAACTTATACCCCGAGACCTTTCCTACCTGGATGACACTATCCATTGGAATTCCCATTACCATCGGGTTCTTTTATCTGGTTTCGCGAATGGTCCGCAAGCCCATGGACGAATCAATCCAACATATCGTTCAGCTTTCGAAAGGAAACCTAAACATCAACATGCGAAAAAAAGAGGATCAAGCTAAAACAGAATTGGGTGCGCTCAATCAGGCAGTTTATCAATTGGCCATAAACCTTCAAAGTATCGTTACCGAAATCAATGCCGGGAATAATCAGATGGTCATGTCGAGTGACCAGTTGAATGCTGCGGCACAATCACTTTCAGCAGGTGCCTCAACACAGTCGTCGTCGCTCGAGGAAGTGGCCAGCTCCATGGAGGAAATGCTGGCCAATGTTCAACAAAACTCGCAAAATGCCGGTGAAACCCGAAATATTGCTCAAAAGTCAACCCAAACCATGGACCTGGTTAGCATTGCATCTGAAAAAAGCCTGGAAGCCATCAACAATATTTTGGAAAAGATTGCAGTGATCAACGATATTGCCTATCAAACCAATATCCTGGCATTGAACGCAGCTGTTGAAGCTGCCCGTGCGGGTGAAGCAGGGAGAGGATTTGCAGTAGTGGCTACCGAGATCAGGAAATTGGCCGAGAATAGTAAAATTGCAGCCGGCCAGATCAACCAAATTTCGGCTCAAAGTATGGACATTACCAACGAAACCTTTACACTCATCCGTGAATTGTTGCCCGAAATCCAACGCACTTCTCAACTGGTGGAACAAATTACTGCTGCCAGCAGGGAGCAAAGCAGCGGCATTGAACAAATCAACATGGCGATCAATCAGTTGAACGATATCTCACAACAAAATGCTGTAACATCCGAAGAACTTTCAGCCAGTTCACACGAGCTGCTCCGACAGTCGGAAGAGTTGAAGAAAACAACATCCTTTTTCCGCTCATAAAACCCTTGGACAAGAATATTCAAAACTCCGCTACTCAAAGGTTTCGGAGTTTTTTGTTTTCTTCAAAACCTATCTTAAGAAACTCCTAACTGCGCCAAATTATGAGATGCGTTTTGTTTCAACTTCTTAAAAACAACTACCTTTGATGCCATTAAAAAAACCAAAGTTACATTATGACAGTTAATAATAGGAAAACACTTTTTGATGAATTTCCACCTGTTTCAGGTGCTGATTGGCAGCAACAAATTGAAGCCGATTTGAAAGGAAGGGATTTCGAAAAAGTACTGGTTTGGAAAACCAACGAAGGATTCAACGTAAGGCCATACTATCGTGCTGAAGACCTCGAAAACATTCAGTTTATCAATAGCTTACCAGGCCAATTCCCCTACGTTAGGGGAAACAAAACCAATGGAAATACATGGTTGATCCGTCAGGATATTCAGGTAAACACACCCGAAGAAGCCAACAAAAAAGTCCTCGACGTACTCAACAAAGGAGTGAACTCGCTGGGTTTAGTTTTTAAAGGCTGTGCCCAAGTTACCGTGGCCGACCTTGAAATTGTGCTCAAGGACATTTGCCTCGATGCAATCGAAGTTAACCTGATCAGCTGCTGCAAAAGCGTTTCAAATGCCAAAGCACTGGCCGCCTACATTACAAAAACCTATGGTGCTAACTCCAATGTGGTTGCCTCGGTCAAGGTTGACCCACTGGGTAGTTTAACCCGCAACGGTGGTTTCGACGAGGCGGTTTATGCCGAAATGAAAGCACTGATCGAAGAAACCAATTCGTTGGAAAACTTCCGCTCGATTACCGTTACCGGTAAAAATTTCCGCGATGCTGGTTCATCTATCGTTCAGGAGCTTGGTTTCTCGTTGGCCATGGGTGCAGAATACCTTTCGGCACTGACTGAAGCTGGCTTAAGCGTTGACGATGTAGCTTGCAACATCAAATTCAACTTTGGTGTAGGCGCCAATTACTTCATGGAAATTGCCAAACTCCGTGCAGCCCGCTTACTTTGGGCCAAAGTGGTTGAAACTTACGGCCCAAAATGCGAATGCTCGGCCAAAATGCGCATCCATAGCGAAAACACCATCTTCAATAAAACGATTTATGATCCGTATGTGAACATGCTCCGCACCCAAACCGAGGCCATGAGCGCCGTGTTGGGCGGAACCGATTCACTCACCGTGTTGCCTTTCAATGCTGTTTACGAAGAAAGCACACCTTTCTCAGAACGCATTGCCCGCAACCAACAAATACTGCTGAAAGAAGAGGCTCACCTCGATAAAATTGCCGACCCTGCTGCCGGCTCTTATTATATTGAAACACTCACCGACAGCATTGCTGAACAAGCCTGGAAACTCTTCCTCGATGTTCAGGAAAAAGGCGGTTATGTGGCTGCTTTCAAACAAGGTTTTGTACAAGCACAGGTGAATGCTACAGCTGCCAAAATGGATTCGGCCATCGCCACCCGTCGCGAAAACCTATTGGGAACGAACCAATTCCCCAACTTTACCGAGTATTTACAGAAAGAAATGGATGCCGAAATATTCAGCAAACAAATCCGCAAATCGGACAATGCCGTAGCCGAACCATTGGCCCGTTACCGTGGAGCACAAGCCTTCGAAGCCTTGCGCTATGCCACCGATGTTTACTCGAAAGACAACAAACGCCCCCTGGCCTTTATGCTCACCGTTGGGAACCTTAACATGCGTAAGGCTCGCGCCCAGTTCGCTTGCAACTTCTTTGCGGTAGCCGGTTTCGACGTACAGGAAGGCAAAGGCTATAGCACAGTTGAAGATGGTGTTGCCGATGCTGTTGAATTGGGTGCCGACATTGTGGTGCTTTGCAGCTCCGACGACGAGTACGCTGAATTGGCACCTGCTGCAGCCGAAATGCTCATCGATGAAATTTTTGTTGTGGCCGGTAGCCCTGCCTGCAAAGAAGAACTCGAAGCCAAAGGCATCAAAAACTTCATCCACGTGCGTAGCAACTTGTTGGAAGAATTGAAGGGGTATCAAGCACAATTGATTAAATAAACACAGCGACACAGCGACACAGTGAAAAATTCAGAATTGACATATAACAAATTAGGAACCTTGATTATTGATGCTGCTATGCAGGTACATCGGGAACTTGGCCCTGGATTGTTAGAGTCAGTTTATGAAGTATGCCTGATTGAAGAATTGAGAAACAGAGGTCTTAATGTTCAGCGTCAAGTTAGGTTGCCCATTTTTTACCGGGGAAAAGATCTAAACAAAGAATTCATTATTGACCTTTTAGTTGAAAATAAAATCGTGATTGAATTGAAAGCGGTTGAAGAGTTAATGCCTGTTCACGAAGTGCAACTGGTTACTTCCTTGAAGCTTTCTGGTATGAAATTAGGATATTTGATCAACTTCAATGTTTCACTGCTTAAATTTGGGATAAGAAGACGGATTAACGGAGATATAGAATAAAACTCCGTGTCACCGTGCCACCGTGTTAAAATAAATATGAGTATGAAACCGAATTTCAAAGATATAAACATCAAAAGCGGCGCAGCTGCTGCCAATGAGCAGGAGTGGGCCGAAAAGAACGGGAACGGCAAAACGTGGTTAACGCCCGAGCTGATTCCTGTGAAACCAGTTTACACCAAAGCCGATCTCGAAGGCATGGAACACCTGAACTATGCAGCAGGTTTACCACCCTTCCTTCGCGGTCCTTATTCCGGCATGTATGCTTTCCAGCCCTGGACCATCCGCCAGTATGCAGGGTTCTCAACCGCCGAAGAATCGAACGCCTTCTACCGCCGCAACCTGGCCGCAGGGCAAAAAGGTTTGTCGGTAGCCTTCGACCTGGCTACTCACCGTGGCTACGACAGCGACCACCCACGTGTGGTGGGCGACGTTGGTAAAGCCGGTGTGGCCATCGATTCGATCCTCGACATGAAGATCCTGTTCGACCAAATCCCCTTGGACAAAATGTCGGTATCGATGACCATGAACGGGGCGGTGCTTCCTGTTTTGGCTTTCTACATTGTAACCGGATTGGAACAAGGTGCAACGCTGGAACAACTTTCGGGTACTATCCAAAACGATATTTTGAAAGAATTCATGGTGCGCAACACTTACATTTATCCGCCCGAATTCTCGATGAAGATCATTGCCGATATTTTCGAGTACACGTCGAAGAACATGCCGAAGTTCAACTCGATCTCTATTTCGGGTTACCACATGCAGGAAGCAGGTGCAACCGCCGACATTGAAATGGCCTACACCCTGGCCGACGGCTTGGAATACCTCCGCGCGGGCATCAACGCTGGAATGGACATTGATGCATTTGCACCACGCCTCTCGTTCTTTTGGGCCATTGGCATGAACCACTTCATGGAAATCGCCAAAATGCGCGCTGCCCGTATGATTTGGGCCAAACTGGTGAAACAGTTCAATCCTAAGAATCCCAAATCGATGGCGCTGCGTACCCACTCGCAAACTTCGGGCTGGTCGCTCACCGAGCAGGATCCGTTCAACAACGTGGGCCGTACCGCAATTGAAGCCATGGCTTCTGCTTTGGGGCACACCCAATCGTTGCACACCAACGCGCTCGACGAAGCCATTGCGCTGCCCACCGATTTTTCGGCACGTATTGCCCGCAACACACAAATCTATATTCAACAAGAAACTGAAATCTGCCGCGCGGTGGATCCTTGGGCAGGTTCGTACTATGTTGAAACTCTGACCCAAGAGTTATACACCAAAGCCTGGGCATTGATCGAAGAGGTTGAAAAACTGGGCGGTATGGCCAAAGCCATCGAAACCGGTGTTCCCAAAATGCGTATCGAAGAAGCAGCAGCCCGCGCACAGGGCCGCATCGACTCTGGCACGCAAACCATTGTGGGTGTGAACAAATACCGTCTGGAAAAAGAAGATCCGATCGATATTTTGGAAATCGACAATACTGCCGTTCGTTTGTCGCAAATCGAACGCTTGAAAACCCTTCGTGCCAACCGCAACGAAGCGGAAGTAAAGGCAGCTTTAGCCGCCATTACCAAATGTGCCGAAACCAAACAGGGCAACTTGTTGGAACTGGCCATCGACGCCGCGCAAAAACGTGCCTCGTTGGGTGAAATATCCGACGCTTGCGAAGCCGTTGCCGGACGTTACAAAGCAGTCATCAGAACCATAGAAGGCGTGTATTCATCAGAAGCTAAAAACGACGGAGACTTTGCCCAGGCTGTGAAGTTGGTCGAAAAATTTGCCGAATTGGAAGGCCGTCAGCCACGTATCATGATTGCCAAAATGGG